>JACRMS010000005.1 GCA_016214845.1 Nitrospirota bacterium
CACTCATCACTTGTTCCATGACTTTAACTCTTTGTATTTCCTTCTGACTCAAAACTATTTCTCCCTTCATAGGCTTCTCCTCCTTGAAGGGGACATTTTACCTTTGCAGTTAATAGGGCCATTATCCCTTTGCTATCACATGACGATAAGAAGCTATTGCAAACCGGTCCGGTATGGATTAAACTCTTATCAGGTGCAAAATGATATTCAGGATATTTGAGAAAAAAGAACTGAGAAGCCTGTTTGAGATCCTCGCGGCGCACAATAAGATTGTTGGGCCGGTTGAGACCGGAAGGGACAAGGACAAAAATCCTGTTTACGCATTTGCAGAGGTGTCGGATTTTAACAGCATCAAGTTAAACTACACAACCACAAAACTGCCTGCTAAACGCTACTTCCTCCCCTTTCAGGAAGACCTCTCCACATTCAGGATCAAGGATGGCAACTGGCAGAAGACCATTGATTACAATGCAAAGGAGCCGCTTATATTTTTCGGCCTCCACGCCTGCGATATAAATGCGTTGAATAAACTCGACAAGGTCCTGCTGCACAGCGTTTATCCGACGCCCTACTACGCGGCAAAGAGGAAGAACATGTTCATAATAGGCATTGACTGCGTGCCTCAGCCCTTCTGCTTCTGCCGCTCCATGGGGTCCGACACCGCCCTTCATGGATTTGATATGTTCATCACCGATCTCGGCGCAAAATATTTCGTTGAGATACTCACTGACACCGCGTACAATTTTTTAAAGAACATAAAGACAGAAGAGCCGAAAGAGAAAGACCACGTCCTCTATATGAAGACTACCGCGGAGAGGAATAAAAAATTCACCGCGCAGGTAGAGACCACCGACCTTGCCAAAATACTTGATATGGAATTTCAGGCCGATGTGTGGAAGCAGTGGGGCGATAAATGTCTTGCGTGCGGCACCTGTTCAAACGTCTGCCCGACATGTTACTGCTACGGGGTTGAAGAGACGGTGAACATCGATCTCAAGGGCGCAAGAAAGACCAAGTCTCTCTATTCATGCAATTTGATAGATTTTGCCGAGGTTGCGGGCGGACACAATTTCAGGCCTGAAAGGCATACCCGCCTTAAATATCGCTACTACCACAAACACAGGGGCTTTGTTGAAGCGTTTGAGGAATCCCTGTGCGTGGGCTGCGGGCGCTGCGGACAAGCATGCCTTGCAGGTATAAATGTCCCTGAGGTAATTGCGAGCGTCCGCGGAGGAAAGATTAAATGAAGCCGAAATTAAAATTTACTGACGTAACTACTCAGCCGCCGGATACACAAAGGCGTAAGAATGACCTCTCAAGTTTTGAATACACTCATCGCGCCGAGATCACAAGCGTATACCCGCTTACCGATATGGAGACGATATACCGCATTCAGATAATTGATCCTGAGGAGCGGAGGCGTTTTAAATTTGTCCCCGGTCAATTTGTGATGCTCGAAATGCCGGGGATCGGGGAGGCGCCGTTTTCAATATCATCCTCGCCGAGCATCCACGGGGAAGTGGAGTTGTGCATCCGCAAGGCAGGCAATCTCACAAACTTCCTGTCAAAGGTCGGCAGGGGCGCACACGTAGGGATCCGCGGCCCGTTCGGCACCGGGTTTCCCATGGAGGAAATGCGCGGCCAGAATATACTTTTGATAGCAGGCGGGCTCGGGCTTGTTCCGCTGCGTTCACCAATTGCATATGTCCAGGAGAACCGGAGTCATTTTAAGGAAGTAAATATTATATACGGAACAAAATCCCCCGCGCATCTTCTGTTTCAATACCAGTACGAAGTGTGGAGCAAGGACGATATTAACTTAAATATTATCGTTGAAAAAACGGACCCGGCATGGAAAGGCTCGGTAGGACTCATAACCGAGAGTTTGCTGAAAATACTGACAGGCAGGGACAGCGAGTTTTATCACAACACATACGCCATTGTCTGCGGTCCTCCCGTAATGTTCAAGTTCGTCTGCAATATGCTGAACAAATTTCACGTCCCCATGCAGAAGATGTTCGTCTCACTTGAAAGGCGCATGCACTGCGGAATGGGGAAGTGCTGCCGCTGCAACGTAGGCTCCACATACACCTGTCTCAAGGGGCCGGTCTTTGATTACTGGACAGTCATGAACCTCAAGGAGGCTATTTAGGTAAGACCATGCAGACATTATTCAAAAATTTGTTTAACTCGATGGATTTTTTTAAATTGTTCTTTCGGCCGTTTAATAATGCCTGCTCAATCCCACTTCTTCACTGGATGGTGGAAGTGTGTGTGGTAATTCCAAGGTATCGAAAAACAAATTTTTTCATAACATCTGCATGGTCTTTGGGGATTTGAAATGAAAACAAAAGAACCGGAAGCAAAAACATATCTCGGGATCCCTCTTTACCGGCCGAAGGTCGGCTTTTTTGAATTCTCTTCATGCGAAGGCTGCCAGCTTCAGTTGGTAAACAACGAATCCACATTGCTTGATTTCCTCTCGCTTGTGGAGGTCGTGAACTTCCGCGAGGCAATGACGGAGAAATCCGATGATTATGAGATTGCCTTTGTTGAAGGAAGCATTACAAGAGGCGATGAGGTGGAACGCCTGAAGAAGATCAGGAAGAACGCGAAGATACTTGTCGCCATGGGTTCATGCGCCTGTTTCGGCGGGGTCAACCAGCTGAAGAACAGGTTCAAAAATCTTGACTGGGTAAAAAAGCAGGTTTACGGGAAACATCCGATAGACAGCGGTTTGGTCAGGGCTGTAGAGGATGTCGTTCCTGTAGACCTCAGGATATACGGATGTCCAATTAAAAAAGAGGAAGTGGAAAAGATAGTGCTTCACGTCGCGCTTGGAAAATCGATTGAAATTCCAAAGCATCCTGTTTGCATGGAGTGCAAGGCGAATGAGAACATCTGTCTCTTTGACCTCGGAGAGCCGTGTCTCGGCCCGATCACAAGGGCGGGCTGCGATTCGTGGTGCCCCAATAACAGGGCCGGCTGCTGGGGCTGCCGGGGACCTGCGGAAGACGCAAATGTTGAGTATATGAAAAAAATTATGAAGGAAAAGGGATTCTCCGAGCAGACGATCATGGAGAGGCTGGATTGTTTCGGAGGATTTAAAAAGGTCAAATGAAAAAGACATTGAACGTAAACGTCAAACACCTCTCAAGAGTTGAGGGACACGGCAATATAAATATAAAGATCCGAAACGGCAAACTGCTTGAGGCGCAGTGGGAGGTCATCGAGACCCCGCGCTTTTTTGAAGCCATGCTCGTCGGAAAGAACTGGGACAATGCGCCCTGGATAACCGGCAGGATCTGCGGTATCTGTTCAATCGGCCACACGCTCGCAAGCATCCGCGCGGTTGAGAATGCGTTCAGGATCGTCCCTGATGAGCAGACAACAAAACTTCGCCTGCTCCTGAAACACATGGAGACGCTCCAGAGCCATTCACTGCATTTGTGTTTTCTTGCCCTGCCCGATTTTGTGAACGCGGGTAGCGTATTCCCTTTGATCAAATCCCACGAGGACGTTGTACTTCGCGCCGCGAGGATCAAAGGACTTGCCAATGATATTTGTGACTGCGTAGGCGGTCGCAGGATGCATCCGACAAGGACAGTGGTGGGCGGATTTACTAAACTGCCAACAAAGGAAGAACTCTCTGTTTTCAGCGAACGCCTCAAGTCAATCGTTAACGATCTCCTGTTGCTTGCGGACCTGTTCAGCGGTTTGAAGCTGCCTGCTTTTGCAAGAGAGACGGAATTCGTTTCTCTGAAAGGCAAAGACAGTTATCCCTTCATAGGCGGTGACGTTGTATCAAGCGACGGCGTGCAGATGAGGGAGCAGGACTATAAAAAAATGACTAATGAATACATGGTGCCGCAGTCAACAGCCAAGTGGTGCCGTCTTTCAAGAAAGTCGTTTGCGGTAGGCGCGCTTGCCAGGCTGAACAATAATTTTGAATTCCTTCATCCTGTTGCAAAAGATGTTGCCAGGAGATTTGATCTTGTTCCCGTAAACCATAATCCGTTCATGAACAACATCGCGCAGCTCGTTGAAAGCGTCCACGTTGTTATGGATTCTATAAGACTGATCGATGAACTGCTGGGCTCGCCGTTCAATGAGCCGAGGCAGGAAGTAAAACCGCGAAGCGGCATAGGTGTCGGGGCAGTGGAAGTGCCGCGCGGGATTTTATATCACTGCTACGAGTTTGACGACAAGGGAAAGATCGTCAGGAGCGACTGCGTGATCCCCACCGGGCAGAACCACGCCAACATCCAGCACGACCTTGAGGCCCTTGCCGGGGAATTTGCCGTAAAGGGAAAAGAAGACAAAGAGATCGAACTCCTCGCCTCAATGCTAGTCCGTGCCTACGACCCCTGTATCTCATGCTCTGTGCATTAATCTAAAACGGCAGTCAGCCGCAGATTTGCGCAGATTAACGCGGATTATTTCGTGAGTTAAAATAACCATAATTATTTGTTTTATCAGCGACTATCTGCGTTGATCTGTGGCCGGCAATCTTTACTCTGCGACCTCCGTGGTTTATAATTCCCTATGCAATTAGACAAGTCCGCAAAAGACCCTGCAAAGATACAGACGATGTTCTCGAAAATAGCCCCGCGCTATGACCTTCTCAACAGGCTGCTGAGCCTGGGGATAGACAGTCACTGGAGAAAATTCGCGGTCGGTCAATTGCCGAAGGTTATAAACGCAAGGTTCCTTGATGTGGCTACCGGCACCTGTGATGTCGCCCTTGAGATAGTGAAACAATATCCCGACGCGAAAGTCACTGGCGTAGATTTCAGCGAAGGGATGCTGGAGTTTGGCAGAGAGAAGGTCAAACGGGCAGGGCTGGAGAACAAGATCGAGGTCCGCTTTGCAGATGTCACGGCGCTGCCGTTTGAGGACAACACCTTTGACGGGGTGACGATCGCATTCGGCATCAGAAATGTTCAGGATTTTAAAAAGGGGATTTCGGAGATGGGCAGGGTCGTGAAACCCGGCGGCAAGGTTGTCATTCTTGAATTCACCAGCATTCAAAACAGATTTTTCAGGCGGCCGTACCGTTTCTATATTACAAAGGTGCTGCCGTTTATCGGCGAGATAATCTCCGGCAAAAAAGGAGCTTACAAATATCTCCCGTCTTCAATGCTCGAATTTCCCGGCCCGGATGAATTTAAAAAGGCAATCGGGGAGACAGGGCTTCAGGATGTCAGGTATTACAAATTGACCCTCGGTGCCGTTGCCGTGCATGTGGGGACAAAGTAGTGAGGAAGCGCGGAAGAACAGAAGTGCAATGAGCCGCTTTTCCTCACATGAACTGCTTAAAAAAGGTTTGAAAGAGCTTGGCATTCCCTGCTCTGATCTTCAGATCACCGCCTTCATGACTTTCCTCTCGGAGCTCAGGAAATGGAACAGCGCCTACAACCTCACCGCGTTAAGGACCGATGAAGACATAATCGTCAAGCATTTTCTTGATTCCCTTCTCTATCTGAAGGCCATACCTGAGGGCGATTTAAAACTGGCGGACGCGGGAAGCGGGGCTGGCTTTCCGGGGATACCGATAAAAATTGTGAGGCCGGAAATAGACATCACACTCATTGAGTCTTCAAGAAAGAAATGCTCCTTTCTGCGGCACATGATCAGATCATTAAATTTAACTCAAATAAATGTCCTTGAACAGAGGCTTGAAAATATCGGCGATGAGAACAAGAGCGCCTTTGATGTCATCGTCTCAAGGGCCGCATTCAGCATTAAAGCGTTTCTCAACACAGCCTGCCCCTATGTAAAAGAAGGGGGAATACTCGTGCTGAGCAAGGGGCCGAAGATGACAGAGGAGTTGAAAGAATTAGACACAGAAGATGCCGTGAAAGACATTATCAAAGTTACCCTGCCTGTTGCAAAGGCTCAGAGGAATTTGGTTGTGCTTGAGTGTAAGCATAAAAAGGAATAGTGGACATCCCCCCGATACAGTGCTCCTTCATATGCTCTCAGTAACGGTCTTGCCATCGTGTCCCCTCGATGTTTAATGATGGAATAGATTAAATAACGCTGCCAGTCTGAGTCAAGACATCAATGCTTCTATCACAGTTTTTATATTATAATTTCAAGGGCTGACCCAATGTCTTCTATCTTTACCTAACATACAATAATAAGCTCACCAGTAAAAAGCCTAAAGCTCCAACAATAATGCCCAAAATGCCTCCGATACTCCTACGCCCAATTATGCCTAGTGAAACTGACGATACGAAAATAAGCAAGAAAAAACTCAGAGAGTTCCACCACCTTGCTTCTTTTGCATTAAAGCAGATTACAAACCACACTAAACCAGCACTGGCAAATATAATACTAATTGTGCCGTATACCTTCTTCCCTTGCCAGAACATTAAATTATTCATGATGATCCCTTTGATCTGTCACTCGGTTTTACCAGCTTCCGCTGGCACCTCGGCTACAAGCACACTTTTTCCAATCTTTGCCTCGGAAGAAATAGGGACACATCCCTGATTTCCTATTCAACTATTCAAATAATATGGGATGTGTCCCTATTCCCTTAATCTGTATCGAGCAAAGGTTAATCCGCTTAGCCTATATCCCCTTTAGGCTTCTTCTCAATTCTTTTTCCAATCAGTGAACCAATAAAGTACGACAAAGGTATTATTAAGATTAGATTCCAGAGTGGCACGATTAACAGGTCTATAGCAGCGGTAGATGATTTCGGGAATACAAATACTTCTAAATGCACCCATAAGTCGAAAGCGAATACTATTATTGCAGCACAAAGGGAGCCATATAATGGCTTACGAAAAATGAATATTAGTACATAAGGAACTACACTCCAAATTAATAAGTAGATCGACGTTAAGTCTACTTCTGAGGATTCAATAAAAGCTGTTTTTGTGTGGAGTATACCCCCAGCAGAAATTAAGATATATATAATTATCCGAACTCGCGATCGGTTCCTTCCATTTATGCCTATTTGCAACATTTCCTGGCCTTATCGAACGCCGTATTACCAAATCTTCTTACAGCCCAACAATATGCTTTGGCGTTTCCCTCACAGCTCCTTCTTGAATCACCATCCAGGCGTTCACATTCCTCCAGTGAGCAAGAACAAAAATCTTGATCACACGCAGCCTTAGATAGACCTTGTGCTTTCCCTTTACATCCGTAACAGTCGTCATGGGTCTGACAACATCCCGTAAAATTATATGTGGGCCATTTATCAGGAAATATCTCGGACCAGCCTGAACCACAAACAAGTCCAGTCAGGTCTGTAAAGATGACGGGATTCCCTTTCGTGTAAAGATACGGAAGTAAATCTTGAGGATTACGTAAAAGCATAGGCACGCGCCATGTTACAGTTGATTTAGAACAACTTGATTTTATCGGTTTTGAAATCATCGGCTGCAAGATCGGATCGCTTTCTACATATCGCCCTACTTCCGGCATATAATCTCTGTGCCAATTCTGGTGCAATCCCGTCTCTGAATCATAATACTGCCCAGGGAATCTGAGATTGTTTGTGACTGAACCACTGATAGATAATGGCTCTCCGAACGGCTTGAATTCTCCCTGCCAAACAGTACTTCCAGAGCTATCAGTCATCACCACCGGCGTGCCAAGGTGGTCGTTGTGGTAGTAATAGATGTTGTTGCCGTCAACGTTATAATTCCCGCTGGCTACGGTTTTTGGGACTGCGCTGTAGTAAAGTGTTCCGTCAGGCTTGCGTATCTCTATCGCCATTGCATCAGGACTGCCGTCGGTTATTCTTGCAGTAAAAGTGCATCCTGAAATTGCTTCGCTCACTCTGCCTGTTATCTTTGATGTTGTTCCCACTCCTGTGACTGTCACAATGTTTCCCGCAAATGATAATCCTGTTATTGATGTGCTGGCAAGAGAAAGTCTTTTGAGAGTGTAATAATACTTGAGGACACCCGTTAATAGTGATGATGTTTTTATATTCACTGACAAGGACGCCCTGAATAGTGGATACATGGGATCAGGGGAGTTGTAAGCAGCGCCTGAGATTGTTCCCTCTATTTTTGCCAAAGGCTGTCCGTTGAGATATACGTATTCGCTTGTGATTATGCCGGTGTCTGTTGTTTCGGCTATCAGCAAACCGTCCCGGTCATAATGATAAACAGTGCATGGTGTTACGTTACCAGCGCATTTTTTTATCCTCTGGCCCTTGCTGTTATAAATATACTCTGCCAAAACAGCCCCGGTGTCAGTGACCCGTGTCAGTCTCTGGTTCTGGTTGTAAATGAACTGTCTGCTATTCTCGGAAACTGTGCTGCCGTTATTGTCATAACTGAAGTTAAACGTTTTTTCTCCAAGAACAGATGTGAGTTTATTTGCGGTATAACTATAAGAACTCGAGCCCGTACTCGTCGTCTCAGTTTGACGATTGCCAACTCCGTCATATGAATAATTCAGACTTCCCCATGAACCGGCTGCATTAGCCAGCCTGTTGAGAGGATCATACGTGTAGGCCTTACTCTGTGAGGGATTCAGAACATCTGTAATAGCTGTGATGTTTCCGTTGCTATCTCTACTGTACGAAAACTGCTTCAGCATTCCAATGCTCAAGCTGTTCAACAGGTTGCGGTTGTCGTACGCCTTTGTTGTCACTATGCCATTACCATACATCATAGAAACAATGTCTCCGAACGGCTGATAACTGATATTGCTTACCAATGTCCTTGTCACTCCAAGATATGTTTCGGCAATTGAGACAACTTTGTTTAGCTGGTTGTAAGTATAAGTTATCATTCGTCCACCGGGATATGTGATTGTCAAAACATTACCATTCAGATCATATGTGTATTCTGTTCGATAGATTATGTTGTTAACTTTCCTGGTCTCTTTTGTCACCCTGCCCATTTTATCATAGTCATACCATGTGGTTCCCGATGGATCGGTCATCATACAGAGCCTGCCTTTGCCGTTAAGACAATTGTCATAAGTATAAGCAATGTTCTGTATTGAATCCGGGAACTGTGTTGCCGTCTGGCGGTTGAGAGCATCGTAAGCATAAGTCGTTGCTGTCCCGTTTGCGTCTGTCTTTGTAATCATGTTGCCGCTGGCATCAAATGTGTAAGTTGTCGTACCCGTATCCGGGCTTGTGTTTGAGATAAGACGGTTGAGGTTGTCATAGGTATAAGTCGTTACATTTCCATTGGCGTCGGTTATTGATGTCAGGTTATTTCTCTTGTCATAAGTGTATGAAGTAACCCCGCTGTTCGTGTCTGTGACTGAAACCAGCCTGTTCAAAGCGTCATACGCGTTGGTCGTAACATTTCCATTCTCGTCTCTCTTCGTGAGGACATTTCCCAGCGCATCATGACCTTGCTCTGTGTTTGTGCCATCTGCATGTGTAGTCCTCGTCAGCCTGTTATGGCCGTCGTATGTATAACTCTCTAATGTGATTATATTGTTTAAATCGTCCCTGATAATCATTGACGTCATGTTGCCTTCGGCGTCGTATGTGTAATTGGTCGAGCTTCCCGCAGCGTCTGTTGTCCTGGTTAACCTATTGATAGTGTCATAGGTAAATATCGTCCTGTGTCCGTCAGCATCCGTTACAGCCGTCCTGTTACCGGCTGCGTCGTATTCATAATTGATCACTCCTCCATCGGGTTTTGTCTCTCTTATTAACCTGTCTCGTAAATCGTATTCATAGACCGTTGTATTTCCATTGGCGTCTGTTACTGAAAGGAGATTGCCTATGATGTCATATGTATAGGTGATTGTCTGGTTCAACGCATTGGTGACAGAGGCAAGATTACCGTACTGGTCGTAGGTATTTGTCGTTGTCCTTCCATTCGGGTCTGTTGTTGTCAGTACTTGCCCGTATGCATTATAAGTATAAGCAGTCGTTCTTTCATCAGTAGTCCCATGAGCCTCTGTCTTTGTAAGCATGTTGCCGGAAGTATCATATGAATAGCCTGTAATTATTCCGTCATCGTCCATCTCAGTCAACACTTGACCGAGGCTGTTATAAGTGTAAGTAGTAGTTCTATCATCAACCGTCCCGTATGCCTCTGTCTTTGTAAGCATATTGCCGTTTGCGTCATAAGTCATGGTCGTGACATTGGCGTTTGCGTCTGTTGTCGATGTGACATTGCGGTTATTGTCATATGTCCTGGATGTATCGCCCTGCCCGCACTCCTTGCATCCCGGCCCTGAGATGTTAGTCGGATGGCTTACGCCGAGGGTCTTATCAATCGTGTATGTCGTCACACTTCCTAAGGAGTCAGTTACAATCGACTGCGTATCGCTGAGATAATTGATCGTCAGCTTTTCATTTGTCCCATCCGAAGATGAAGTAGTAGCCCTGCCTTGTGCATCGTAATCATGCTTCTCTATGTAGAGACCATTTTCATTTTTTATTCCTGACAATCTCCAGCCCGCGCCTGTTTTAAACACATATTCGTAATCTCTATAACTGTTGTCAGGATAGGTAACCTTGTTAAGATATGTGCCATAAGCATAATTTATCGTATTTCCGTCAGGAAGTGTAATCGATGTTATTTTCGTACTTGATGAAGGGTTATAGGAAACAGTAATTGTCCTGCCGTAAGGGTCTGTTATCTGTGTAAGTTTATTGTTTGTTCCACGTGTTAAGGTTATCCTGTTCCCGTTCCTGTCTATTACGGAAGTGAGATAACCGGATGCGTTGAATTCTTCCTTGCTGCCGTCAAAAAATTCTCTCACAAAAGTGTTGTCAGTATTTTTTAAAAGCCGGCTTTTTTCTCCCTTTGGAAACTCAACATCGTAAACACCGTCTCCATCGTTGTCTATATAATAAACATCGGAGCCGTCAGGGTTGATGACCTTATAGGTGTTTCCGGCGCTGTTCGGGAACTTGATTGCCCTCGTGTCAAATGTATGCCCCCATCCCTGTCCAAATCCCCTCATTGTTGTTTCAGCGCTGTCATAATACCTTGTGAATGATATAGGCATTTTGCCCTTGAGAGTGAAATCAGTCTCGCTCGCGTAGACATTGCCGCTTGCCACGCTGACAGGCTTGCCGACATTCACCGGGCAAGAATCCTCGGGTTCGATATAGACAAGTTTTTCATGGATGCTGCCTGCACTCACACACCATGTATAGACCTTTAATAATACGAATCCTTTTTTATTGGAAAAATCATATGGAATTTCAATTGAGCCGCTCAGGGGATGATTGCCCTCACTATAGATTGTTTGATTGTCTACGGCAACTGAAAGGGTCCTGTTATAATTTTCCAGATCATTGGAATAAGTAAAATTATAGCTAATGATTATTTTCCTACCTCTCTTGACATAGTCATTTAATATATCCCCCATATCATCTTGTACTTTTATCTCAATTTCTCTGCCTAAAGGAAGATGTATGGTACTTTCCAACTTCGAAGAATCAAATATATACTTGCATGCCCTCGTACCGTAAAGATCTACCGACCAGTTATAACCGCTGTATAAAACCGAAAATGTATATCGCCCCGGTTTTCTACAGGAGAAATTATATTGCTTATCAATTGTAATCGTGTTTGATGCAGAGCTTGCAAAATCGAACGCTTCGAAATTAAGCCATATATTTGCCCATGATCCAGCATTAACGCCCTCCGGCACGCACTCAAAACCTTCCGACCCTGAAAGAGTCACTATGCCATCTTCGCCAAGTTCAGCTGAAAAACTGCCAGCCTCTGCCGGAGCATAAAATGTAAAAACAGCAAATAAAAGACACGACAATAAAACTAATATTTTTCCCTTCATGTTGTCCCCCCAAAAAAAGTTTTTTGAAATTTTGGATAGGTTAATTTACCACTTCTTTAAATCTGCTGTCACCTGTCCGAAAGGACAGGTAGTAATTTTCCAATCTGTTTCCCTGTCATGTGTTAAAATGTACAAATGAAATCCTTTGTTGTCGCAATTTCGGGGGCGAGCGGGTCTGTCTACGGCGTCAGGCTTGTGGAGGAACTGCTCAGATCCAAAATCCTTGTCCATCTCTGCATCTCCCAGCAATCCTTTTCAATCATCAGGATGGAGACAGGCATTGACCTGTCAGGCAGGACGGAATCTGAAACTGTTAAGAAGATACAGAAACACTTCGCCTCCAAAAATGTCAGATACCACAGCGAACACAATCTTGCGGCCCCCGTGTCGAGCGGGTCTTTTCCGACGGACGGGATGTTTGTCGTGCCGTGTTCCATGAAGACGCTTTCAGGGATCGCAAACGGCTACGCCAACAACTTGATCGAAAGGACCGCGGACGTCATGTTGAAGGAAGGAAGAAGGCTGATACTTGCGCCGAGGGAGATGCCTTTCAGCGCAATTCATCTTGAGAACATGCTTAAGCTCGCCCGCCTCGGAGTAACAATCGCCCCGCCCATCCCGGCCTTTTATCACAAGCCGAAGGACATTGACGACATGGTGGATTTTGTAGTGGGAAAGGTCCTCGACACCGCAGGCGTCGGCCATAATTTGTTCAAGAGATGGGGATGAATAACAGAAGATTTGCAGTTGAGGAATTAGGGTCAAATTAGTCGTCATGCCCGAAGTGTCTGGATTCCCCGCTTACTGACTGCGGGAATGACAACTAAAGTGTTCGATTTAATTTTTATCAATCAGGATGTGTTTCAAATATCTCTTTGAATGTCGGGGACAGTTCTTTAAAGGCATTTAAGACATCGGGGTCGAAGTGTTCGGGCCTTGTCCTTCCGTCCCCGCTGATTATTATCTCCATTGTTTCTTCATGAAGGAAGGGAGGCTTGTACGGCCTTTTGCTCATCAACGCGTCGTACTGGTCGCAGATCATGACTATCCGGCCTTCAAGCGGTATCGTTTCCCCTTTCAGTTTCCTGGGATAGCCCGTGCCGTCCCATCTTTCATGGTGATTGAGCGCGATGGAGGCCCCCATCTGTATTGCAGGATGTGAAGAACCGTTAAGGATATTGTGTCCCATAGTTGTATGCGCCTTCATAATTTCAAACTCCTCAGGGGTAAAAGGGCCGGGCTTTAAAAGTATATTGTCCGGGATGCCTATTTTTCCCAGGTCATGGAGCGAGCTTGCATAGGTTATAGCGTCGATGAACTCCAGGGGCATGTTCAGCGACTCGGCTATTTTGTTTGCATAAAGCCCTATTCTTGATACATGAGCGCCTGTGCCTGTGTCCCTGAATTCCGCAACTGTTGTCAGACGCTTTATTACCTCCCGGCTTAAATTGTAAATCTGCTGTGTCTGCTTCCTTACGGTGTCCTCAAGCCTTTGTTTATAATCCTCTTCCAGCTCAAGAAGCCCGGTATACCTCATGGCCTTCTCTATTGTGTGGATAATATACTCCGGGGAGTAAGGCTTCGTTATAAAATCAAACGCCCCTCTCTTTATAGCGCCGATGGCCGTCTCCAGCTCGGCATAGCCGGTCATCAGGATTACAGGCATCTTTGGATTAATGTCATGCACCCTGCCGAGAAGATCTATCCCCGACATGCCCGGCATCTTAATATCAGTCAGTATTAGGCGGACATTGTTTTCAATGAAGCACCTCATGGCATCTTCGCCGCTCATGCAGGGCTTGATGTTGTAGCCATGCGCCAGGAGCAGTTTGGAAATAGACCCGAGCACATACTTGTCATCATCAACAACGAGGATGTATTTTTTTTCGTCGGAATTCATGCGTCAAGCACCTCTCTTATCTTTCTCATAAGATCATTCGGCTGGACCGGTTTCGGGACAAAATGCAACAATCCCCTTCCCTCGACCGCTACTTTTGCGGAATAGCCGCTTGTAAAAATGACCTTCATATCAGGCGCCATATTTTTTATTTCTTCAAAGGCCTCTATGCCGTTCTTTTTCGGCATCATCACGTCGAACAGGAGCAATTGGACCTTATCACGATTGTCCATGAATTTTTTAACGGCATCGGCCCCGTCCGCCGCCTCAATGACCTTATATCCGAATTCCCCAAGGATGATCTTCAGGGTCTTTCTGACTTCATGTTCGTCTTCGGCAAGCAGTATCGTCTCTTTGCCGCCGGACGGGAAAGACCCCTCAGCGCGCTCCTTTTCGCCGGGCCTGTCTTTTATTATCGGCAGATATATTTTAAATGTTGAGCCGTTCCTCAATTCGCTGTGAACGTCAATGTAACCGCCGTGCTGTTTTACAATGCCGTAAACCATGGAAAGACCGAGCCCCGTGCCCTTTCCAACTTCCTTGGTTGTAAAGAAAGGCTCGAACATCTTTCCTTTTGTCGTCTCATCCATACCTGTGCCGCTGTCGCTTACTGAAAGAAGCGCGTATGCGCCAGGCCTTGCATTCTTGCGGGTCCTGATAAACTCGCTGTCGTGTTCAACGCATACAGTCCTTATAGACAAGACCCCGCCTCCGGGCATTGCGTCGCGCGCATTTGAGGCGAGATTCATAAGGGCCTGTTCTATCTGAACGCTGTCGGCCATGATTATCAAATCCCTGCCTGCAAGGTCCATCTTTATATCAATGCCTTCGCCTGTCAGCTTCGGCAGAAATCTTACCGCGTCTTCTATGATTTTATTGAGATTGACAGGCCTGAGAGAGACGGCCTGCTTTCTGCTGAAGGCAAGGAGGTTGCTGACAAGGCTGGCCCCCCGTTCCGTTATGCCGAGTATCTGGTCAATAATGTGCGAATGCTGATTATTGTCCTGCAATTTCATTTTTAAAAGATTACCGTAGCCTATGATCGCGGTGAGCATGTTGTTGAAGTCATGCGCGATCCCCCCGGCAAGCTGGCCTACCGCCTCCATCTTCTGGGCATGAATAAGCTGGTCTTCGAGCATCTTCCGCTCGGAGATGTCTCTGACAATGCTGAGGTTAAACAGCTTCCCGCCGAGCTCAAGCATCGTCGCATTGACTTCAATAAGCACAGGGACGCCGTCTTTTCTGATATGGTGCAGTCCTGAAATGTTTGAAACAGGGCCTGACTGCGAGATTTCTTTCAATCTCTCCATGACTAAGTCAAGTTCATCCTCAGGGTGAAGCGCGGTGATCTTCATTTTTTTCAGCTCTTCATCCGTATACCCGTCCATCTCCGCGGCTTTATTGTTGCAGTCTATGATCTGCGCCGTCTCAGGATCGATCAAATATATGGCGTCATTGGCATGTTCAAAGAGCATGCGGTACCTCCCTTCGCTCTTTTGAAGGGATTCCTCCATCTCTTTGCGCCCGGTGATGTCCTCGACTATCCCAACGCCGCCTTTGACATTTCCCAGGGAATCAAAGAGAGGGGCAGTCCGCATGGACACCCAGATTTCGGCAGGGCCGTTTGTGGCGCGGTAAAAGCCTTCATAGTGTCCTTCAATTCCATCTATCGCCTTCCAGATTGCCGGAAGCACGCTCTGGTCCTTCAGCTTCTTCATATCAAACCCTATGAGTTTTTCGCGGCTTGACTGGAGGATATCGATAAAGCGGTCATTGCAATCGGTGATGAACAGTTCTCTGTCGTAATGGAACACCCCTATGGGGGTGTTATGAAACAGCAGGCGATACAGTTCTTCACCCTGTCTTAACTTTTCCACGGACTCCTGTAGTCCGGCCTTCTCTTCGAGCAGTGCCCTGTGTCTTATCACAAGTTCTTTTAATTCCTGGTCAAGCTTTATCGCGAGGTTTTCATCACTGACTTCTTTGAAACGCGTATCCGGCACTTTGAATTCCTGTATAACATCTTTTATGCTTTTCAGTAATTCATCAGATCCAAGCGGTTTGATTATAAAACGGGATGCGCCGAGGGCCATTGCCAGTTTCTCATCTTCAGGGGATGTGTTTGGACCAGCATAAAAGACAAAAGGGACCTTGCTGAGATGTTCGTCTTTCCTGACCTCCTGGCAGAGGCTGAACCCGTCCATTTCAGACATGTTGATAGCGGATATAAACATGTCAGGCGGTGACTGCCTCGCTGACTTCAGGGCCTCAATGCCGTTTGAGGCCTCTTCCACAGCGCACTCCGCAGAGCAGAGAATATTCCTGAGGACTACCCTTGCTTCGTCGCTGTCGTCAACGATGAGTATTTTCATTTTTTAATTATCCGGTCAGGGTATTATCCGCTATAGCTCTCCGCCCTGTCAAATTTTCAAAAACCGGACAAAGAAATGTGCGGAGTAGCGAGCCGGGATTATACAAATGTTGTTGATATTAAGCCGGGCCTTATGTAATATTTGACTGATGATACCTGGAACAGACAGAGAGCAGAAAACAGAATCCATAGTCCGTAAAAACAGGGAGCTTGCCGCCATCCTCGAAGTCAGCAAGGTGTTGACCGCGTCTTTTGACCTGGAGAAGAACCTTTCATCTACGATGGCGACCCTCGGCAGCCTGCTTGAGATGCAGAGGGGCTGCGTATTTCTCCTTGACCGCACCTCAGGGGAACTGCATATCGTAGCGGCGCACGGGCTTACAAAGGAAAATATTGAGAGAGGCAAATACCACATCGGAGAGGGAATAGTAGGAAGGGTGCTTGAAAAAAGGACGCCCATGGTGATCCCCAATATCGGCAAGGAGCCGCTCTTTCTGAACAAGACAGGGTCGCGCCCTGAAAAAGACGGGATCTCGTTTCTAAGCGTCCCGATAGAATTCAAAAAAGAAGCCCTGGGCGTGTTGAGCGTGGACAGGATCTACTCAAAAAAACACGGCAGCGTGGATGACGACCTGAGGGTGCTGGCAATAGTCGCCTCTTTGATCGCCCAGTTTATAAAACTGTGGGAAAGCTTTGAAAAGGTGGAGAAGGAAAAAGAGCATTTAAAAAGCGAGTTAAAGGAACGATACAGCATAGAGAATGTCATCGGCAAATCAGACAGGATGCAGGAGGTCTTTGCCGCTGTCCACCGTGTGGCCCCGACAAAGGCGACGGTCATTTTACGTGGAGAGAGCGGCACGGGAAAAGAGTTGATAGCCAAGGCCCTTCATTACATGAGCCATAGAAGCAAGGGGCCTTTTATTAAATTCAACTGCGCTTCGATCCCGGAGGGGCTCCTGGAGTCGGAGCTTTTCGGCCACGAAAAAGGCGCGTTTACCGGCGCGATCGCCTCACGAAAGGGCAAGTTCGAGCTGGCACACAAAGGGACGATCTTCCTTGACGAAGTCGGCGACCTGCCGCTTACGCTTCAGCCGAAGATACTGCGGGTCTTGCAGGAGAGGGAATTTGAACCCGTGGGAAGCGAAAAGACGGTCAAGGTGGACGTCAGGATAATCACCGCTACAAGCAGGAACCTTGAAAGTCTCGTGTCGCAGGGCAAATTCAGGGAAGACCTTTACTACCGCCTGAACGTCATCCCGGTCTTCCTTCCCCCGCTCAGGGAAAGAGGAGAGGACATTACCGCGCTGATAGAGTATTTCCTCAGGAAGTTCAATAAAGAGCATGGCCGTTCCGTCGGCCTGGACAAAAACGCGCTTCAGGTGCTTATGAATTATGATTGGCCGGGTAATGTGAGGGAACTGGAAAACACCATTGAGAGACTGGTGATAATGTCGACTTCAAATACCATCACACCGCCTGACCTGCCTGATTCGCTCAGCATAAGCAGGCCGAAGAATTTGGGCAAATCACTTTCACTGACAACGAATATAATTGAAATTGAAAAGACAAATATCCTTGACGCCCTTGAAAAAGCGCACTGGGTCCAGGCAAAGGCCGCAAAGCTTCTTGGCATAACACCGAGACAGATCGGGTACAAGATGAAGAAATACGGGATAGAGGATAAAAATTGACAGCCAGGAAACTACCGCATACAGTCTCTCCGTTTGTTAGCTACGGCTTCTTTTTTTTAGGCATTATCTCCGCCGTCGCATTCAGGGTAATCATAGTATTTCAGCGTCTTGAGCCTGCCTGGGTAAGGCCGGTCTGGTATGTTGGAGTTATCGGATATATAGGCTTCTTCATGTACCGGTACGCCATCACAAGGAAAAGAAAGAAAGCAGTCAGGGATTATCAGTTAATTGAAAAGATAAAAGCTAACGCGTGCCTTGCGGAAGAGGAAAGAGAGGTGGTTATGTATCTCCTGTCGTCGATAAAAAAGTCACCTGAAGACATCAACTACCTGCTTATCTTCCTGCTTTCGATCATTGCTATACTGGCAGATTTAATACTTGCTTATTACCATTAGGCAAGTAAATATCTAAAAATCTATTTAAGGCCTTTTGGCTGAAATGAAAGCCTGCTACAGAATTTCTATAATCGACAGCAAAACAGTAGCTGGTAGTTAGTAGCCAGTAGATAGGGGTCCCCAACTACTTACTGCTATCTACTGACTATCCTTTCAAGGTGTCGTATAGAAATTCTTCCACAGCCTTCCATTTCAGCGGCCATTGGAGAAGAGTATATCTGGAGTTTGTTGAATGAAGAACAAACCTAAAGAGCCTTCGGTCCCCCTCGACAGACAGGAGACCGTGCGGCAGAAGATCATATCTCTCCTTTCGGAAAGAACGCATTCCGCAAAGGAGCTGTCGGGGGCGGTCAGGGTTGGTGAAAAGGAAGTATATGAACACCTTGAACACATACAAAAGTCGCTCGCCAAAGGCGATCATAAACTTACCGTCATCCCCGCTGAATGCAGGAAGTGCGGTTTTATATTCTCAAAGAGAGAGAAACTTAAAAAGCCCGGCAGGTGTCCCATGTGCCGGGGCGAGTCCATTGAGGAACCGCTTTTCGGTATTGAGTGAAAAGAAGAGTTTTTTTAGCCACGAATGAACACGAATCACACGAATGAAGAAAAAAATAGATTTATTCGCGTATAATCTGCGTCCTTTTTTTATTCGTGACAATTCGTGGAATTCGTGGCAAAATTGAATTTTATAAAATGAAAAACACATTACTGCCGTGATAAACTTGTCCCATGCTTTATCTTAATAATAAAATTGTCCCAAGGAATAAGGCCGTCATCTCCGTTTTTGATCACGGGTTTCTCTACGGTGACGGCATTTATGAAACTCTAAGGGCGTATAAGGGCGTTGTCTTCAAGTTCGAAGAACATGTTGACCGGCTCTTCCGCTCCGCCGCCCTTATCAGGCTTGCAATTCCCAAAACTCCTGAAGCGATCAGGAAGGCAGTTTACGGGACAATGAAGGCGAACAACCTCAAAGACGCTGTAATAAGAATTACTGTCTCAAGGGGCGCGGGGCCTGTCGGCTTAGACCCCGACCTGTGTCCGCATCCGACCTTTGTGATATTTACAAATGAATTTAAAGAATACCCCAAACTGTGCTATCAGAAGGGGGTAAAGATCGCGATAGTCAATACGAGGCGGAATTTCAGGGGGGCGCTTGACCCTCAGATAAAATCCCTCAATTTCCTGAACAATATTCTCGCAAAGATAGAGGCCAAAGACAGGGGCGCATACGAGGCGGTAATGCTGAACTACAGGGGACACCTCGCGGAAGGGACGATAACAAATATCTTTTTCGTTAAAGATAATGTCCTCTGCACACCCGCGATTGGCGCCGGGATTTTAGACGGCATAACCAGAAGGACAATCATCGACTGCGCGAAAGAGCTGAATATTAAAGTCAACGAGGGACTATTCAGGAAGGAAGAAATCCACCGGGCCGATGAAGTCATTATATCTAACACCACTATGGAGGTCATGCCTGCCGCAGAGGTCGATAATATAAAGATCGGCGTAAAACCCGGCAGGATTACAAAGGCGCTTCAACTGGCATATAAGAAAAAAGTTGCGGCGTACCTGAAAAGGGAGAAATTAAGAAGATAAGAAAATGAGAAGATGAGAAAAGGTGAAGGACATCTTCCCAACTTCTTAACTTCTCATCTTCTCACCTTCTTTTAATCTCCGTGCACTCTGTGGTTAAGTTATTATGAAATCTACCATTAAAACCAACATCGCCAAACTCATCGACCACACTCTTCTCCGTCCTGATGCTACAGAGCGTGATATTGTCAGGCTGTGCGATGAGGCAAAGAGGCACGGGTTCTTTTCAGTCTGCGTGCATCCCGCATTTATAAAAACCGCGAAGGACCAGCTTGCCGGGACAAAGATCAAATTATCGTCCGTCATCGGGTTCCCTCTCGGCATGACGCTTACAAAAGTGAAGATATATGAAGCAATGGAGGCGGTGTTCCAGGGAGCGGATGAACTTGACGCTGTCATGAATCCGGGATTTGCAAAGTCCGGCAGGTGGGAAGGTGTTGAAAGCGAGATAGAAGATTTAATTACAGCTACTCCTGACAGTGTTCATAAAATTATAATCGAAACCTGTTACCTCAATGAAGACGAAAAAAAGCGGGCAGCCCTGATTGTGATGAATGCAGGGGCCGGGTTTGTTAAAACCTCCACGGGATTCGGCACATCCGGCGCGGCGATCAAAGACGTTGAGTTGATAAAGGCCGTGACAAAAGGGAAGGTCGGCATCAAAGCCGCAGGCGGGATCAAGACCCTAAAGGACGTGATCGCATTTGTTAAAGCCGGCGCAACAAGGATAGGCACGAGTTCAGGGGTGTCGATAATGAAAGAGCTGGAAAAAGACCGCAATCTTTTGCCCTGACCGGTAAGCTACAGGAAAACTATATTTTTGGTCGCTGAGATGACAACCAGGACCCGTTGATTATTACCTTTCAGATCAGCCGGTGTTAGGAGAAAAGCCGGACGGCCGAATGGATAGAACTTTGCATAACCGACCATGACCTCTCCGTCGGCAAATTCTACCTTAAGCTTATTGCCGCCCCATGGGATCATGTCCTTATATTTATAGGTGTAGTTTTTGTTGCCATCAAATGTTTTGACAAAGAAGGCCGCCTTAAGTTTTTCTATATCAACCCTCACCTTCTCGCCGCTCAACAGGCTTAAATGAAAAAATGTTTTATCCGGGGAAAAATCAAAGCTGCTGCCTTTCAGTAATGATTTGTCTTTAAATCTTATTACCATCCTGTTTGTTATCATACCTTCACCTGAACCTTCTCACGCTATCTTTTACTAATTATATTATGGATCAAATTGCTTTATAAGCTGTGATTCGGATTACAAAATCATAAACTCCCGCACAAGTGTATATTATTGAATCGTAATGCGTGATGCGTAAAGCGTAATGGGCGAAAAGAACAATGGATTACCCGTAACATGCCTTTAACTCTATGCACTATGCTCTTTGCACTTTGCTTTTTAAACTGGCTAAAGAATAAATATTTAAATCCGTATTACATAAGGTATAGAATTATATTCAACGGCTTATTGCACAGTTTAAACGAATTGCCGGAGAAAACCCGGCAGTCAGGAGAATGAACCATGAAAAAAACAAACAACGGCAAGCACACCCATGAAAATCCACGGGAAGACTCAATAGAAACCATCGCCCTTTACCGCGATATCATTAATGCGGCCAATATACTAATATGGCGTACTGACGCCGGTGGAAGGTTTACGTTTCTCAACCCGGCCTGGGAAAAGAGTTACGGCTACAAGGCAGAGGAAATGCTTGGCAGGAATTTTTCGGATTTCCAGGTCCCTGAGGCCGCGGGGTATTACATCAACGAGTTCAGAAACTGCCTGATCGGCGAGTCGGTGATAGGGCATGAGATCTCTTTTTACTCAAAGAAGGGGAGTGAGATAAATTTAGTTATCAACCTGGTCCCGCTCCATGACGACAAAGGCTCCGTGATCGGAACTCAGGGGGTTGCCTACGACATAACCGAACGCAATCACGCCGATGAATTACTGCAATACATAAGCGCGAAGGATGAACTAACAGGGCTGTATAACCTTCATACGTTTTTGAGCATGACAGAGCAGCAGATGAAGGCAGCTAACAGGGAGAGGAAGGAAATGCTGGTCATATATATCGGCGTTGATGATATGCAGTCAATTAATGATGAATACGGGTTTGACACAGGCGACCAGATATTAATTGATACAGCCGATATCCTCAGCAAAACCTTCCGGGAGGCCGACGTCCTTTCACGGACCGGGGGAGATGAGTTTGTGGTATCAACCCTCGTATCATCAAGAGATACGGAAGGAATGATCATGAAGCGGTTAAAAGAAAATCTTAAAAAGTATAACGCTGGAAAAAACGGGCCGCCCAGGCTGTCGCTCAGTTTCGGCACGGCGTTCAATGACCCGGAAAACTCCGTGTTTATCAATGAAGTGCTCTCAGACGCGGAATCAAAGATGTACGAGTACAAGAAAAGCAAGCAGAGATAAGCGTTGAGCGCAATGCGTTACGCGTTATGAGTAAAGAAGGGTTCTGTTTGTTTAACGCGCAACGCTATAACACTATACGCTATAACGCGTTTTACCTCACAGCCATTTTATTACGGGTCCTTTTTTCTGCGGCGGGTCTGTGACGCCCTTTGGATAACCGACAATGATAGGCCCGAATATCTTCTCATCTTCTTTTAATTCGAGGGCATCTTTTATCTCCGCATTGCCGGTGAGCAGGGAGCCGAACTGTACCCAGCAGCTTCCGAGCCCCAGTGAATATGCGGCGAGCATCATGTTCTCACATGCGAGGGGGCATGAATAATCAGCATACGGGCCTTTTCCGATGACGAAAATAATTGCCGGAGCTGAATAATAAATCGGGTCTTCAAGCTCTTCATACCGTTTCATTATCGACTGATAGCGTTCAGGGTTTGCGGTTTTAAGCGGTCCGAGCAAAGTTTTTGCGTTGGGGATAGCGGCATTCATCAATTTTTTGTGTAGCGCATCGTCCACCACCACCACAAAGCGCCACGGCTGGCTGTTCATTCCCGACGGCGCATTATTGCCTGCGTCAATTATCGAGTTAAGGATTTCCTTCGGCACCTTTTTAGCTTCATATGCCCTGACGCACCTTCTTCCCTTTATGGCCTTTAATACCTCGTTCATGGCGTCCTCCTTCTGAAATTAATTGATTAATTCTAAACCACTTGGAGCCCAGAGTAAAGGCTGTTTGCAGTAAAAGCGTGCATTTTAAATTTCATTTGGGTACTGTGTGGTAAATCGCAGAGTTTGTTATATAATAGTAACGTATGTTCGGACTGTTAACCAAAATAATCGGCACAAAGAACGACCGTGAGATCAAGAGGCTGTGGACGGTTGTTGAGAAGGTCAACGCCTTTGAGTCTAAAATACAACCTCTCAGTGACGATCAACTTAGGGCAAAGACCGGCGAATTCCGCAAGAGGCTTGAAGGCGGGGAAGGCCTGGATGACATCCTCTCTGAGGCGTTTGCCGTTGTCAGGGAATCGTCCCGCAGGATCTTAAAGATGCGTCATTTTGATGTCCAGCTTATCGGGGGCATCGCGCTTCACGAGGGAAAGATATCCGAGATGAAGACAGGTGAAGGCAAGACCCTCGTGGCAACACTCGCGGTTTATCTCAACGCAATCGACGGGCACGGCGTCCACGTTATCACCGTCAATGACTACCTCGCAAAAAGAGACGCACAGTGGATGGGGCCTATTTATAATTTCCTCGGACTCTCATTAGGCATCATCCAGCATGACAGTTCTTTTATGTTCGACACATCATTCCATTCTGAAGACAGCAGGCTTCAGCATTTAAGGCCCGTCAACCGTAAAGAAGCCTACCTGGCTGATATCACATACGGCACAAATAATGAGTTCGGCTTTGATTACCTCAGGGACAACATGAGGTATCACATAGACGACTACGTGCAGAGGGAATTGAATTACGCAATAGTTGACGAAGTGGACAGTATCTTAATTGATGAGGCGAGGACGCCTCTCATTATATCCGGCCCTTCGGAAGAATCAACTGATAAATATTACGTCATAGATAAGATCATCCCGAAACTCAAAAAGGAATCCGATTATACGGTCGATGAAAAGGCGAAAAGCGTCACGCTCACCGAGGAAGGAAACGTAAAGATCGAAAGACTGCTTGATGCGGGGAATCTTTACGACCCCGCGAATATCGAGCTGGTGCATCACGTCAACCAGGGGCTGAGGGCGCACGTGCTTTTTCAGCTTGATGTTGATTACATCGTCAAAGACAATGAAGTGATAATCGTTGACGAGTTCACGGGACGCCTCATGCCGGGCAGGCGCTGGTCGGACGGACTGCATCAGGCAATCGAGGCCAAAGAGGGCGTCAAGATAGCAAGTGAAAACCAGACGCTCGCCACTATTACCTTCCAGAATTATTTCAGGATGTACAACAAACTCGCGGGTATGACGGGCACTGCCGATACCGAGGCGCCGGAGTTTGCAAAGATCTACAACCTTGAGGTGTTGGTAGTCCCGACCAACCAGCCGATGATAAGGAAGGACAACGCCGACATTGTTTTTAAAAACGTGAAGGGCAAATTCAATGCCGTTATCAATGAAATAGAAGACTGTTATAAACGCGGTCAGCCTGCCCTTGTAGGCACTATATCAATAGAAAAATCAGAGCTCCTCAGCTCAATGCTGAAGAAGAAAAAAGTACCGCATTCAGTCCTCAACGCGAAGTACCACGAAAGAGAGGCAGAGATAATCGCGCAGGCGGGAAGAAGCGGCGCCGTAACCATAGCAACCAACATGGCGGGCCGCGGCACGGACATAGTCTTAGGCGGCAATCCTGAAGGCCTTGCCAAAGACATGCTGGCGGACAAAAAAGACTACACTGACGAAGATTACGTGAAAACACTTGAGAAGGCCAAAGAACTCTGCAAACAGGACAGGGAAAAGGTCATCTCCGCCGGGGGCCTGCACATACTCGGGACCGAGAGGCACGAATCAAGAAGAATAGACAACCAGTTGAGAGGGCGTTCAGGGCGGCAGGGAGACCCTGGTTCGTCGCGTTTCTATCTCTCCCTTGAAGACGATCTGATGAGGATATTCGGCTCGGACAGGATATCCGGCCTTATGGGCAAATTGGGCATGGAGGAAGACCAGCCCATAGAACACAAATGGATCACAAAGGCGATAGAGACCTCGCAGAAGAGGGTTGAAGCGCACAATTTCGATATCAGAAAACACCTGCTTGAATATGATGATGTCAACAACAAGCAGAGGACGGAGATCTATTCATTCAGGCGCGAGATACTCTCAAGCGACGATCACAAAGACAAGATAATGGAGATGCTTGAAAACGTGCTTGACGATGTCCTCCCCGTTTATTGTCCCGAGAACAAACATTCAGAGGAATGGAATATAAAAGGGCTCCGCGACGCTCTTTACGGTCAGTTCTCCGTCTATCCCGAAATAGAGGCAAAGCCCATTGAAGCGCTTCGCGAAGAACTGCTTGAATTGATAAAGCAGGCGTATGAGAAGAAGGAACAGGAGATCGGCTCCGGGACCTTCAGGTACCTCGAAAAGATGATACTGCTGCAGGTCCTCGATACCCAGTGGAAGGACCACCTCCTGAGCATGGACCATTTGAAAGAAGGCGTGGGGCTTCGCGGATACGGCCAGAGAGACCCGCTGGTGGAATACAAGAAAGAGGCCTTTGAGATCTTTTCCGACCTAAGCAGCAGGGTAAGTTCTGAAGTAATTGCGAGGCTGACGAAGATACAGATACAGAGAGAAGAATCCGTGGAAAATAAATTTAACGCAAAGCCCGCAAAGGTGATGTATGGCAGGGGCGGGGAAGACGCCAAGCCTCAAACTGTTATCAAGGACAGAAAGATAGGCAGGAACGACCCGTGCATCTGCGGAAGCGGCAAGAAATATAAAAAATGCTGCGGTGTCAATGCGTAAAAACCCCTCTATAGACCTCTGCGACGAAATAACAAATATCCTCACATCTGCGCCTGATCTGAACAAGAGCCTGACCTCGGTTATGGTGAAGGCAAAGGCCGCAACAGGGGCTGAAACATGGTCGCTTATGGTCGATGCAGCTTTCAAGAAAATTCCCTTACGCTCCTCCAGGAATATCCAGAAAATAAAATTTGAAACAGGAGCGGGCCTTACCGGGGCTGTTCTTGTGAAAGGCAAACCGGTAATCGTTCAGGATGTATCAAAAGACAAACGTTTTGACAAGCAGGCGGACAAATTCCGCGATGTAAAAATCAGGTCCCTCATATGCGTCCCTTTGAAAATCAAGGACAAGCCGGTCGGTGTTTTGAGGCTGATAAACAAAAGACGCGGCGCCCCCTTTACCCCGGATGACGTGAAGATGCTCATGAATATTTCGTATCATGCGGCCTCAGTGTTAGAGAGGGAATATCTGTATCAAAAGATAGAGGAGATATCCATAACCGACGATCTCACCGGCCTGTATAACATCCGCTACCTTTACAAGTCCATTGAAGTTGAGATAGAAAGGTCCAGACGCTACGGCTCTCTATTTTCAATTATATTTATGGACATTGACAGCCTGAAAAAGGTAAACGACAGGTTCGGGCATCTTACAGGAAGCAAGGTGCTTATTGAGACAGCCGGAATAATACAGATCAACTTGAGGAAAGTTGATGTGGTCATCAGGTACGGCGGAGACGAGTTTGTGATAATCCTGCCCCAGACCCCGCGCGACGCGGGTTTTCTCGTGGCGGAGAGACTTAGAAAGGTAATAGAGAAGAACGCTTATCTGAAGGGAGAAGGCGTCCCGGTCAGGATAACGGCAAGCTTCGGGGTCGCGTCTTTCCCCGATGACGCAAAGAGCAAAGAAGAGCTCCTCAGGATCGCGGACAAGGCCATGTACCGCGGCAAGTTTTCGACAAAGAACGTCGTATTCGCGGCGAAGTAAGAAGATACCTTAAACCACACTATCCTAAATCAAGCATTCTAATTTTGTCCTGAAAAAATGGAATACTTTAGTATAAAATGTGTCTTAAATCATGGGTAGATCAACAGTTCATTACGCAGACAATAAGACCAACAATATCTTGAAAGCTCTGCACAACAAGCTTAGACCTGCGGGCACGCCAGTGCAGCGTGTTGAATACATCATTGAATTGCTTCTGCTTCGCATATTTGAGGTGAAACTCAAAAGAGATGATGAGTTTAAAGAGCTGCGGAAGCTTTTCAATTCAGATCATGGGAATGAGAATAAACTCTTTTATCATCTGCAAACTATAGGCAGTGAAAATATTTTATCAGCGCTGAATAAAGAGTTTTTCCCCTTTTATTCAAATATCCTGCAGGAAGCCCGGAAGGTCCTTAAAGAGAATTTAAGCATCAAAGTTCAGGATCAGTTGACCTTGATACATGAGGTATTTGCCAATTCCAATTTTACTAACAACGTGCAGAGCGGAAATCTTGAAGATATTATCGCCCTTATTTCAGACATTGATGAAGACCGTTTGCTCAATACTGATTTATTAGGCGACGCCATTGAATCGGCGCTCTCTGAAACAGGCGGTACAAAGGATATCGGTCTGTTCCGCACCCCCGATCATGTGAGGCAATTTATGGTGGGCATGCTTGAGCCTGCTATCAAGGACACGATCTTTGACCCTGCCTGCGGCACTGGAGGTTTTCTGTTCGATTCATTTGAGTACGTTATGGAAAGGATAGAAGCGCCGTACAGGAGTAAAGACGAACCTGCGCGTTTCCCCGGAGCCAAGTCGCATCCTGAGTTGCAGGGTTGGTTCAGAAAATATTTTTCAGAAAACAGTATTGATATGCCTTCGATAGAAGAGACTGCGCAGTTTTATCGTTCGGGTATTTCGGGGATTGAATATCTTGGGATGATAAGAAAAATGGCGGCGGTCAATTTCTATGTGCGCGGGTTAAATCCTGCAAACCTTGAGCAGGGCGATTCATTGGCAAAGTTTAATGCTGAATTAGCCGGTTCTAAATCTCTGGTCTTGGCCAATCCTCCATTCGGCGCAGAACGTGACCAGAAGGCTTATCCGAATGTGTGGGAAGATTATTCGAAAGAGAGCGAGACGACTATCCTGTTTGTCAAAATGATGTTTGACAGTCTCAGGGAAGGCGGCAAATGTGCGGTAGTAGTTTCAGAAGGATTTCTGACATGGGAGCAGGGAAGCGCAAAGTCTTTGCGCAAGATGCTTTTAGAAGATGCAAATTTGCAGGCTGTCATT
The DNA here is from genome assembly GCA_016214845.1 of Nitrospirota bacterium. Classification (NCBI taxonomy): domain Bacteria; kingdom Pseudomonadati; phylum Nitrospirota; species Nitrospirota bacterium. The sequence goes on from JACRMS010000005.1 coordinate 27,923, forward strand.
GGTTTGCCTCAAGGTGTTTTTATCAGCAAGACAGGACAGGGGCCGAAGACTTCTATTCTGATTTTTGAAAAGGGCAAGCCGACTGAGAAAGTCTGGTTTTACAATGTGGAAAATGACGGATTCACCAAAGGAGCCAACCGCACACCTGTTGAGGGATGCCAGCTCACAGAGGCATTGGACTTATATCATCAATATGTAAAGCTTGGTAAGACACCACCGGAGACAAGACGGTCTTTTTCTCTATCGGTTGAATGGCTCATGGTTGTTGATCCGCGCATCAAGGAAAGAATAAGGAAGGAGACAAGAGAAGCCTTCGACATAAAAAGAGAGGAGGCAAGGGAAAAGCTGATTGATAAATTGAACACTAAACTGGAGAATGCAAAAAAAGCGAAAACTGACAAGTTCAACAAGAAAGCTTATGATTCAGAAATATGGAAGTTTGACACTACATGGGAAAATAAAATTCTGAACGAGATAGCCCAGCGGATTGACAAGGCGCATACATATTCTTTTAATCCCACACATTACCGAAGTTCATTGAGTGAAAGCCAATTGAATGAATGGGATAAAGTTGTCGAGCATCACAAGCCGCCGTCAAACGGACACTCATTGGATAAGAGATTTGAGATGCTTCTGGGATGCGCTTTGAAGGACGCGATTAACTGCGTAGCAAACTTTGACCCTCTAAATGCCATTGAAGCTGATATTGTCAGAGAATACTTGTCCAATATTGAAGCCGGTGAATTGCAGAAGCATCCGGCTTTGGCAAAGATAGATGAAATCTTAAAAAGCGGGGCCAGGTATCCGCGTGTAAAACTTGTGAGTTACATAAAAGAAATATCCGAAAGAAATAATAAAGACAGAAAGTTGCCCGTAATGTTAGTGTCCAAGAACTATGGCATGATGCTGTCTGACGACTATTTTTCTAACAGGAAATTAAACAAAGTTTATAGTAATGATTTGAGAAGTTATAAGGTTATTAGAAAAAACCAATTTGCTTATTCTGGAATACATGCTAACGAGGGAGCTATTGGTTATTTAAAAGACTATGACGAGGCTTTAGTAAGTGGCATATATAAAGTTTTTTCCATAGATGAAAAGAAAATTCTTCCTGCTTATCTCGAGATGATTTTAAGGTCAGATACTGCAATTAAATATTATAATAAGGACACACAGGGGACCATCGAAAGAAGAACAAACTTGTCTTTTGATCATTTTAAAAACTTAGATATACCGCTACCTGATATTAATACTCAGAAAGCAATTATTTCAGCTATACATGAACAACTTCATGCTTTAGATAAAATCGCACAGATGAAAACTGATGCTGAAAATAAAATTAGCCAAATTATCAATGCTGCTTGGGAGAATTAAATTTGCAATCAATTAACGACAGCGAAGCACAGAGTGTAGATATCCCGGCCATAAAAGAGCTTGAAGGTATCGGCTGGAAGCTTGGGGATACGCTTCTGTACCAGCCTGAATATCAGCTCACTGCCGAGCAGCAGAAAGAATACTCATATCCGGACGGCAAGATGCGAAAGTCTATCAAGCCCGATTTAGTACTTCAGGATTTAAATGGTCAAATCCTTGCTATCTTTGAAAACAAGCTTGAGCAAAAAGACGAGAAAAAGGCATTAGATAAACTTCGTCTGCTTTACGGACAGATATTGAAACCACGTTTTTTATACGCCTGCTCCAAAGAGAGAAAGCTTTTCTATGACACCTCATGGCGCGGACTGGATGCAGGGGAGTTCAGGCGGACAAATGAATTCCTCACCCTCGAACAGATGAAGGTGAAGAATGAACAACTGAAGAACATAAGCGCTGTTAAAAAAGTAAGCATTGACACGACTATCGCCGGAGGCTATGACCCTGATGTGGGCAAGGAGCGTTATTATCAGTTGGACTGCATCAATACATTAATAGACAAATACAGGGCTGGCGAAACAAAAATGCTGGTCCACATGGCAACCGGTCTTGGGAAAACCCGTACTGTCGTTGCGTTTGTAAAGGCATTGTTGTCTCACGGGCTGGCTAAAAAAGTATTGTTTGTGGTTGATAGGGTCTTACTGGCTGATCAGGCAATGGATGACGGCTTTGCCCTTATCAGTAAAGAGCATTCAGCAGCGAGGATCAAAACAACCAATTTCAAACAGCAGAAACACGCCTCAATCCACGTTGTCGTTATTGATACACTGGAAATCATATTTCAGGGTATACCGAGCAATTACTACGACCTGATAATTGTTGATGAATGCCATCGCTCCATTTCAATAAACAGAAAGCTCATCTTTAATCACTTCCTCTGTCCGAGAATCGGCTTGACGGCTACACCGCGAATCGCTGTAGCTAAAGAAGGTAAAGAAATTCCGCAGGAAGATCTGGAAATCAGGGACACGTATAGACTGTTCGGATGTGAATCAGGTGAAGCGACTTATTCATTTGGGTTGGAAAGAGGAATAGAAGAAGGTTTTCTGGCGGAATATAATGTGCTTGAAATCCTGACATACCTGACTCAGGAGGCTGAAGAAGAAGGCATCCCTATTGAATATGTATTAGACCCGGATACAAGAGCCCGTATCGATTTGCCTAAAGAGATGCGATTGATGCTCGAACAATTGGAGCGTAAATATATATCTGATGAACGCTGCGATAGAATTGCGGAAGAGATCCGCAAGAACACCGAATACGGTGAAAAAGTCCTTGTATTTGGAGTAAGCCAGGCGCATTGTCATATGCTCACCAATGCGCTTAACAAAGTATTTAAAGACGATGGAAGCAGTAATCCCCGGTATGCAGAGCCGATTATTTCAGATAATAACGAACTCAATGGCTACCTGAAAAACAGATTCAAGAAACCTTATCTGGCCCCTTATATCGCTGTGTCAGTAGACATAATGACAACCGGCGTTGATATAAAGTGTGTGCGCTATCTTGCATTTGCAGCACTGACAAAATCAGTAGGTAAATACATTCAAATGGTCGGCAGAGGGACACGGTTAGATCCTAAAACAGGAAAGAACAGCTTTAAGATATTGGACTTTGTCGGTTTATGCCAGAGAATGGAGGATAACCGTAAGGGAACGACAAAGCCTAATGTCAAAGTAGTTGATACAATAGACGGCACAGGCGGTGGCGGTGAAACAAGCCCTAAAGGACCGTATTACATCATTGACAACCCCGACCCTGCAACTATGATACAGCGGGTGTACATTCATGGCGACGACGTCAGAGTAGTGGATAATGTTCCAATTGACAAAGCAAGAGAAATATTTGAGAGGGAAGCTGCCAATCCAATAAATAATGAAGTTCGGGACATTCAGGAAAAAGTCAGGCAGAATACCGACTACGAACCTACTGATGAGGATTTGAAAATAATAGACGAATGGCTTAAGGCGCCGGAAATATATCTGGAAGAGGGTCAGTTGCAAAAGATATATGATTATCCCAACGGCACAACCTGGGAGTTCCTGCTGCATGCGTTAGGCTTTAAAAAAATCCCCACACCTAAAGAAAGAATAGAACAGGGTTACGAAGCATTTATAAAATCTACCACTGATTTTAACGATGATCAGCTTAAGGTTCTCGCTAAGATGAAAGATATTTTCGCAACGAATCTCAGCAGCAAACAGGAAATTGACCTGAAAAAGATCTTTGCGAATCCGATTTATGAAAAGATTATCGGCAAGAAAGAAAAGGTAAGCCAGTTGTTTGCTGGAAAGTTTGATGCGGTTATTAGTGAACTGAAGAGAAATTTAAAGCTGCCTCGTTCTTAGCATAAAATGATATCATTGCAATTTATTTTGCAATTATAAATAGTGTATCATTATCTTGGGCTCATTAAAACCATCAAACAACAACATTTAGCGTCTTGACTATATATCATAAGTGATATATCATGAAAGTACCGAAACTTCCAAATAACATAAAAGTGCACCCAAGCGCTGAGAGGGATATTAAGGAAATTGCAACTCTGGACGATAAGAAAGCAGGCAAGATTATTCAGAGGATAAGTGAATTAGGGGTTGATTCAGCGCCGATAACCGGTGACTGCAACTCAGAAACTGTTTTGAATCTCACAAAAAAGAAGGTTTATGTCAAAAGGCTTAAGTGTTTGGATATTTTGGAATACAGGATTTTTTATGCTCTCAAAATATCCGGAATGATTTGTATATATTGCATTGTTCCGAGAAATAAAGATACTTACAGGAAGGATGCTCCGCACTATATGCGGATAAAATTGCTTTACACTCAATGGAGGGATTGCCAGTGAAATCTGCTTTTGAAAAAATCAAATATACCCCTGGACCCCAATTTCAGTGGCGCATGCCTTCACAAGTCCGCTCAACTCTTTCTAAGGATGACATATGTGAAATATGCGATTCAATAAAGGATAAAGAAATTGAAGAGTTGAAAAATGAAAACAGGAAACTTAAGAAACTTGTAGAGTTTTTAAAGGCAGAGATACACTCATTAGAATTAAAAACAGCTTTAAGCGAAAAAGCTATTCCTATAAAAAAAATAATCAAAGAATTTACCTCGACTCCTGAAGGCAAGGCAGCATGGCAAGCGGCATGGGACGAACGGGCAGAAGAATGGAAAAAGTCTGCAGCGGCAGGAAAAATCAGCAGGATAAAATATTACAGGCTTATAAATGGAATGGACCAGGCTGCACTTGCCAGGAAACTAAAGACTGCTCAGCCTAATATATGCAGGATTGAAAGACCTGGATATAACGTGCCCATTTCAACTCTTGAAAAGCTTGCAAAAATATTTAAAGTTAAAAAGGGGGAATTAATTGGGGACTGATACGGGCATAAATTTTATCAGTGTCTCCCTGACGGAGCTTGATTTCAAACTGAACAAGAAATTTAAGCTTCCTAAAGACGGTGTCCCTGTGGATATAGGGGTTAAATCAAAAAATTCATTTGATCTCAATAAGAAGAAGCTCATTACAACGTTAAGTGTAGTTTTATTTATTAAAACTAAGATTCCGCCTTTTGTGATGAAAGCTTCAGTAGAAGGTATCTTTATAGGAAATAATATTGACGACCTTAAAAAATTTTCCAAAGTTCATGCCCCGGCACATTTAATGCCGTTCATTCGGGAGATTGTTGGCACCACTACAATGAAGGCGGGAATTCCTCCGCTTCTTCTTCCGCCTATGAATCTCTCTGCACTTTTTGACGAAAAGAAGAAGTAATGTCTTAATATACACTTACCCTTATCTGATTTTTCCCCTCGCAATATAGTAAAATTTATAATCATCATTTTTATAACCGGAGTAAACACCACTATGTTCAACTGGATGTGGAAAACCTATCGCAAAATTCTTGATAACATGACGGACGGCGTGTATCTTGTGGACCTCGATCAGAAGATACAGTACTGGAACAGGACCGCCGAAATACTGACGGGGCTTTCCGCCGATGAAGTAATAGGAAAGACTGTTAACGAAGCCGGCATCAGGTATGAAGATGAAAAGGGCAAGCTGCTACAGAATTTTGAATACCCGGTGGCCCTCTGTTTTCAGGAGAAGAGGGTCGTGAGCAAGAATTTCTTCATTCAAACTAAAGACAACGGAAGGATCCCGCTTGAAGAAAGCGCATCGCCGCTTTATCACAGGGGAAAGATAACAAGCGTGATATCCGTAATCAAGGACATCACCCATTGCATCGAAGCTGTGGAGCTTCGCCTGAGGACCGAGAAGAAGGAAAGGCTCATACCGATATGCGGCTGGTGCAAAAAGATCAGGAGCGACGAGAATTACTGGGAGCAGTTGGAGACATATCTTACAAAGGAAGGCTTCGGCGTTTTTACGCACGGGATGTGCCCTTCATGCGCGGAGAAGATCTTTGAGAAGAAGGTGTATCTCGAAAGCTATCAGAAGATATGCAAGGCGATAAGCTCCAGCATTTCACTCGATGAGGTATTGCAGCTCATCGTGACCAATGCCGTTAAGGTCATGAACGTGAAGGCAAGCCTGCTCCGCCTGCTCAACAAGGAGACCAAGCAGTTAGAGATAGCCGCGCACTACGGATTAAGCGATAAATACGTCAACAAAGGACCGGTTGCTTATGACGCGAGCATTGACGACGCGCTTGCCGGCCAGTCCGTGTCGGTGTACGACATGGCAGAGCACAAGGACTCAAAATATTATGAAGAGGCCCTGGCAGAAGGCATAAGGAGCATCCTTTCCATACCGCTGCGTTTTGAGAAGGAGGTCATAGGGGTGCTCAGGATGTACACGGCCGAGCCGGTAAAGTATACCGAAGATGACCTGAAATTCATAACCGCCATTGCTGAGCAGGGGGCCACGGCCATAGTGAACGCGAGCCGTTTTGAAAAGGCCGTCTCAAGAGAGAAGGAATATCTCAGGGTCTATGAAGAAATTACAAAGGCCGTAAGCTCAACCCTGAACGTGGATGAAGTGATGAATCTGATCGTGAAAAAGATCCCGCAGGTAATGGGGCAGAAAGGAAGTTCGCTGCGTCTCATAAACAAGGAGAACGAGCAACTGGAGCTCGCGGCATATTATGGTCTGAGCGCAAAGTACGCCAACAAAGGCCCGGTGGCCTATGATGCGAGCATTGCCGATGCGCTGGCAGGCAAGGCCGTTTCTGTATTCGAAATAGCAGAGCATAAGGATTCAAAATATTACAGGGAGGCCATTGAAGAAGGCATCAAGACCATTTTGTCCATCCCGATGCGTTTTCAGAATGAAGTGATAGGGGTGCTCAGGCTTTATACCAGCAGGCCGGTCCAATATAACGAGACGGACCTGAAATTCATGGAGACAATCGCCGAACAGACAGCGATAGCCATCGTCAACGCCAAGCATTTTGAAAGTGAGTTATCGAAAGAAAAAGAATATCTGAAGGTGTTTCAGGAGGTGACAAAGGCCGTAAGCTCGTCCCTCAAGGCAAATGAAGTGCTGAACATGATAGTCAGGAAGATCCCCGAAGTGATGAATTTGAAGGCCGCTACGGTCAGGCTTCTCGACTCTACGGGTAAGAGCCTTAAACTTGTCGCATCGTTCGGCCTCAGTGAAAAATATTTAAACAAGGGGCCTGTGGACGCTGAAAAAAACGTCACTGAGGCCCTGAAAGAAAATCCCGTGGCGATCTTCGATGTTGCCACAGACCACCGCATACGGTACAAAAAAGAGGCTGAAGAAGAAGGTATAAAGAGCATGCTGACCCTGCCGGTTGTCGCAAGGGGAAAGGTGCTTGGAATATTGAGGCTTCTCACAGGCGAACCGAGAGAGTTCTCTCAGCAGGAGATAGACTTTGCGGCTTCACTTGCTGAGCAGTGCGGCATTGCGATTGAAAACGCCACCATGTATGAGAAGACAAAGAAGGAATATGACAATATGATGCAATTTGTAGACGGCGCTTTTTTTGAGAAAGAATAAGGGTGTTTTACTTCCCGCTTTCGTTTCTTCTCCCGTCGTCACCGGCAAGCAGTCTTTTATATCTCCTGCGGGCCTCAGGGGAGATGGTGATCCTGTCCTGAATCATGTGCCATCCTAAAAAACTTGCGGTATCTCTTCTTACAAGCGCTTGAGTTTCAACCGCGGGCCTTAATTCGTCCGTGTCTTCGGCAGACAGGATATCTTCAGCAATCCGTGATCTTTTTACCGGCTCAATATCCATTCCCTTTTCCCCCTTAGAAAAACTTGAGGTGTTTTATTTTAGAATTTTTGGGCCTGAGATGTCACTAATTTTTTTGTGACGTGTGTACGCAGGTAGTCCCGGGGTTAGGTATGACGGTTCCTGGACGCCTGTTTCAAGTACCTAAAAAAGTTCCAGTAATATACCAGGCTCGAAAGGACCATTGCGCCGCCAAAACCGATATAGATGATAGAGAGATATGGTTTTGGAATGGGCGAATGCCTGAGTATCAGTCCCATAAAGATCATAAACAGGATGATCAGATAGCTTTTCCATGATTGAAATGCAAAGACACACACCTTGTCTTCTTTTGAGAGGATGCGGTCGATATTCTTGTAAAGCAGTTTCAGGAACATAAAGTGATGGATAATGAGAGAGAGAATAAATCCCGCCGAACCGAGCCAGACGGCGTTTTGCATTGTTGTCTCTGACAACCAGCGAACGGCGAGCCTGCAGAGCATTATCCCGACAATGCTCCAGATAATCCCTGCAAGGACAATTAGAACTCTTTTATCAACTGTCGGGTTGAATCTATCAAAATTGGATCGCATATGTTTTTCCTATGTAAGGGCGAATGGCCATTCGCCCTTACATACAGCAAGTCTATATTATAGGATATGGATTCATGATTCAAGAGACAGGATTTTATGAAAATATTTTAAAAAGCAGGAATGTCACCGCCATTCCCAGGAGCGCGCCGAGAACAACCTCCAGGGGCTTATGAATGCCGGTGCTGACCCTGCTTTGCGCGATAAGGACAGCCATAAGCAGCGCAAGTACGGAAGGCATGAAACTCTCGGTGATAAAGATTACGGCTACCCACATTGAAAAGGCGACCGCGGCATGACCGCTGGGCATTCCCCCTCTTAAAGGCTGCCCCCTGCCAAAAAATGATTTTGCCAGCACTACCAGTATGAGCACCACGATCAGCGAAACAACAGCAATATCGGATTCAGCGTGCTTTGCAATATTGAGCCCGCTGTAAAAGAAATTTTTCACCGGCTCAAAAAGAATAATGTACCCTATGACCGCAGCTCCAAGCGCGGTTATCAGCACCGCTCCGGCGGCCACGTCTTTTATCCATTTTGCCTGTTCATTGTATTCCTTGAATAATACGTCGGTGATTGATTCAACAGCAGTATTGAGCATCTCTATGGCAAGCACAATAATGGATAAGGTAATTAAAATAACAAACTCTGACCAGCTGATGCCGATGGTAAAACTGATAATAAGAATTAGTATGGCAGCGTACAAATGATAACGCATGTGCCGCTGGGTCTTTGCTGCGTGAAGGATGCCTTCAATGGCGTGATTGGCGCTGTCAGCCCATTTTCTTAACGGCATCAAATATCTCCTGTTCTTTTTTTCTCATCATCGCTGCCCTGTACTTTGACTGTTCGTGGTCATATCCGGATAAATGAAGTATGCCGTGGATCAGAAGGCGGTACATCTCATCATAAAAGCTCCACCCGTATTGCTTCGCCTGCAGTTCCGCGCGGGGAATGCTTATGACAATATCTCCAAGTGGGAAGTGGGAAGTAGGAAGTGGGAACTTCTTACTTCTAACTTCTGACTTTTGACTTGTCTGTGGAAATGAGAGCACGTCCGTGCTCTTGTGTTTGCCCCTGTATTGGGCGCTTAACTGCGCCATCTTTTTGTCTCCCACAAAAAGGATGCTTAATTCAGCCGCCGGTTGTCCTGACAATGAGAGTATCGCGCGGGCTGTTTTTATAATCCTTGCTTTATTTAGGGGACGGCGCCTTTGCCGGTTTTGTAAAAGTATTTTCATTCTCTGATTCAAATTCAAAGCCGGGGTAATTAATGCGTTTATGATACATGCTGCTCAGAAGATAGACAAAGTGGGTCTTGATCTCGCGGATGTCTTTAAAAGTCAATTCGCAGTTGTCCAATTGCCCGTCTATGAAACAGTGGTTGATGATCCTGTCAACAAGCATCGCGACCCTTGAGGGCGTGGTATCAGTCAGCACCCTCGATGCGGCTTCGACCGCGTCAGCCATGAGCACGAGCGCCGCGACGCGCGTCTGCGGTTTGGGGCCGGGGTACCTGAAGTCCTCTTCTGTGACAGGGGTATCGATGTCGTGCTGCTCCTTTGCCTTTTGATAAAAGAACGTCTGGATGGAAGTGCCGTGGTGCTGCTGTATGATGTCGATTACCGCCTGGGGGAGTTTATGCTTTTTTGCAAGCTCAGCGCCCTCTTTCACATGAGACAGCAGGATGATACTGCTCATGCGGGGCGTAAGCTTTTCGTGCTTGCTGACGGAGCTTACCTGGTTTTCCACAAAATAGTCCGGCATCTTGACCTTCCCGATGTCGTGGTAATACGCGCTTACCCTCGCAAGCAGGGGGTTGACCCCTACCGCTTCAGCCGCGGTCTCAGCCAGGTTCCCGACTATTATGCTGTGATGATATGTGCCGGGGGCTTCCACCAGGAGTTCATGCATAAGCGGCTGGTTCAGGTCAAGCAGCTCAAGAAGGCTGATGTCCGTTGACAGTTTAAATAAATATTCAAAGACAGGCAGAAGGGCAGACACCAGCGTGGCAACTATGATGCCGTTGAAAAAGGCGGAACTTGTGATCACGAAGGTCTCAAGGGTAAAGAACTGCTCCCTAAAAAGTGCTATAACCAGGGCGGTGGAAAAGCTGACTACGCTGACATAAAAGCCGGCCCGCCAGATCGCTGAGCGCTTTTTACACCTGATCACTCCGAAGGCGCCGGTAAGCCCTGATGCGAATATGAATATGGAAAACAGCGGGTTATTAAGCCATAACCCCGCAAGGAGGCTTGTTATGACCGTAAAGACAATAGCGGTATGGATATCAATTAACAGGGCTGTGAGCATCGCGCCTGTTGCAAGGGGGACCGCGTAAATCGTAAGCGCGGGATCAACGACGCTTACGACCTTTGTAAAACCCTCAAGTATGTAGAAGATGGCGCGCGCAATTATGAGGTTGCCTGATAAAAGCGTCCCGATAAGTATAAGGAGTTTGTAATCATGCTTTATCTGTGGCTTGTACCTGATGAAGTCTTTGTAAAGGATCAGCAGCAGCAGCGCAGTGATAAGGAAAGAGCCTGCTATTGCAGCTATCGGGATGGTCTGCCCCCAGACTAACGAAATATTTAAAACAGCGGCAAACACGATAAGCAGGGACATCTTTAACAGGAAGTTCTTATCGAAACTGAAAAACTGTTTCTTCTGGTCCGGGAGCTTACCGTTTTTCATTGTTTATCACTACGGCTTTTTTCAAACCTTTCATAAGCTTTTACAATTTCCTGGACAAGCCTGTGCCTGACAACGTCTTTGTCGGAGAAATGAATAAAGCATACGCCGTTTATGTCTTTAAGTATCCTTCCGACCTCCACAAGCCCGGACGTCTTTCCCGGCGGCAGGTCGATCTGAGTGATGTCACCGGTAATAACGGTCTTTGAATTAAAGCCCAGCCTTGTCAGGTACATCTTCATCTGCTCGGAGGTCGTATTCTGCGCCTCATCAAGTATTATGAAAGAATCGTTCAGGGTCCTGCCTCTCATGAACGCAAGAGGCGCTATCTCGATGATCCCCTTTTCTATCAGCTGGTATGCCTTCTCCGTCTCCATCATGTCAAAGAGGGCGTCATAAAGCGGCCTGAGGTAGGGATTGACCTTTTCGTACAGATCACCGGGCAGAAAGCCGAGCTTCTCGCCTGCCTCTACAGCGGGCCTCGCCAGGATGATCCTGCTTACCTGTTTATTGAGAAGCGCGTTTATAGCCATTGCCATTGCCAGATATGTCTTGCCTGTGCCGGCAGGGCCTATGCCGATGACCATGTCATACTGTTTTATCGCGTCAATATATTTTTTCTGGGCGTCCGAGCGCGGCACGATGAATTTTTTCTTGGAGGATACGGGGATATTGCTCAGAAAAAACTCTTTCAATGACGAGGGTTCGGCTTCTTGTAGCGGTACGGACCCTGCCTGGTCAGAAAAGTCCTTCGGGGGGGTGTCCTCAAGGGCCTTCAGAGCAAACTTAACATCCTCAGGGCTTATTGTAAAGCCTTTGGAGTTCATCAAATAAAATTCCTTGATAAACCTTTCCGCCTTGTTTACAGACTTTTCACTGCCGTGGAGGAAAACCTTGCTGCCTCTTATTGAGGCCTTGATGCCGAGGGCCTCTTCCATCAATTTCAGGGTACTGTCAAGCCTTCCGTATATGGATGAAAGGTCTTTTTCCTCCCCCAGATCTAATTCGACTTTAACCGTAAGCTTTCTCCTTAAAATCTCTAACCGGGCCTTACCCTCTGTAAGGCTTCTATATTATAAGCAAGTATACCATTAAAATGAATAGCAATAGAAATGCTATTCCCCTCCCCCTCACCCGCGGTAGAGAGGGGAATCACATTATCATCATCGCGTCACCGTATGAGAAAAACCTGTATCCTTCCGTTTGTGCCGCAGCATAAGCCTGTTTCAAAAGCTCAAGTCCCGCGAATGCGGATGTGAGCATCATGGGAGTTGACCGGGGCTGGTGAAAGTTTGTAACAAGCGCGTCAATTATCTTGAAGTTGTACCCCGGGTAAATAAAGATGGATGTCCTTCCCATTAGAAATTCCCCTCTAATAAGAGGGGTTAGGGGTGTGTTATCTTTCTTTTGCCCTTCGCCCTTTGCCCTTTGCTTCCCTACCCCCGACTCCAATGCCCTTGTAACAGTAGTGCCTACCGCGATGACCCTCCTGCCTTCGGCCTTTGCGCGGTTGATGGCCTCCGCGGTTGCCTCCGGGATCTCATAGAATTCTTCATCCATCTTATGCTCGCTAATATCGTTAGCGGTAATAGGTTTAAAAGTTCCGTAGCCAACATAAAGGGTGACTGTTTTTATGTCAACTCCCTTCTCCCTGATGATATTCAGGAGCCTGTCTGTAAAGTGCAAACCAGCCGTGGGGGCCGCGACAGCGCCTTCCTTCTCCGCATAAACGGTCTGATATTTTTCCGCATCCGCCCGGACCGCTTCCCTCTTGATATATGGAGGCAAAGGCATGACGCCGATCTGGGATAAAACATTTTTAATGTCCGTAGGGACGGGTTTTAAACCAGCCCCTGCAAAAGTTACCTTTGCACTTGCCCCGTTACCACGAGACACCGTTGCAATGGCCCCGTTTTCAAGTATCACCTTCCCTTCACGCTGTCCTTTCACCAGAGCTTCCCAGATATTTTTATCAAGCTCTTTCAGAAGCATGATCTCAACCTCCCCGCCTGAAGGTTTTGTTCCGAAAATGCGCGCAGGGATTACTCTTGCGTTATTAAGGACCAGGAGGTCTCCCGGAAGCAGGCAATCAGCGATGTCCCTGAATATCCTGTGCTCGATATTCCCGGAGTTCTTGTGGACCACCATCAGCCTTGAAGAATCGCGTTCAGGCAGGGGGTGCTGCGCTATCTGATCGTGTGATATCTGGTAGTCAAAATCTGTAAGCTTCATGGTGTAGAAAGGAGCTAAGGCACAGAGGAGCAGAGGCACAAAGCAGAAAAAACCTTGTGCTCTGTGCCTTTGGACCTTTGCAACTATTTATTCTTCAACTCGGATCGCAATTCCTCATTATTCTTTATCGTTGTCCCGGGGTAATAATGCGACAGTATCTCCCTGTAGTTCTTGCCCTGCCTCGCCATTTCAAACGCCCCCCACTGGCTCAGCCCGACCCCGTGGCCGTATCCTTTGCCGTCAAAGACAATTTCTGTTTCACCTTTAATGATCTTAAAATCCGTGCTGGGCAGCTCTTTGTATCCGAGCAGCCTGCGGAATTCCGTGGCCTTGATCTCCACCGCGTCTTCATCAGTGATTATTTTAAGCGTCTTGACCCTTTCCGTAGCAGTGTAAGAAGTAATAGCTATGTCCTTCACTCCTTTTATGCCAAGCGCCTTGCTGATATCATCAAAGGTAAATCTCCGCTGCCAGCTTTCATACGGTGTATTTTTGTCATTACACTCTACTGATTTAAGATATGGATAGCTTGCCCTCCAGACTTCTTCGGGCAGTTCCGTATTGCCCTCGCAGGATGCGTGGTAAAGCGCATTTATCGGGCGCTCTTCAAAAATCAGTATCTCGCCCTTTGTTGCCGTCACAGCGCGGGTGACCGACTGATCAATATTATTGCCCCTGTACGCCTGATGGAGTTCGCTTGAGGTCAGGTGAAAGCTTTTTTCCGCGTTCTGGTTTTTAATGAATGTTGCATATGTCCTTGAGATAACGGCCTGGGCCTTCAGCGCTTCAACCTCCCAGTCCTTTCCGACCTCCGAGACAACAACCCCTTCAACGTATTTTTCAAAGGGGAGGTTATTGATAACATAAAGCCCGTGCTCATCCTTTATTATCTCAATGGAGCCTGTATAAGATTGTCCGTTGAAAAACACCTTGCCTGTCAGATCTTCAACCTTCTCGGCCTGTTCGGAAGGCAATGGTTTTCTTGAAGATTCAAGTATCAGGACCTTTATGGTACTGTCGGCAAATGCAGCGGAGTAGAGAACAAAGAAAACAAATAGGAATGTTAAGTACATTTTCATTTAATTTACTTTCTGCCTAAAAAATAAAATATTAAACTCAGGATGACGCTCAGTAATATACTTGTAGCGAGAGGGAAATAGAAAGTGAAATTCTTCCTCTGTATAACAAAGTCTCCCGGAAGCTTACCCAAAAAAGAGAGACCGTCTTTAAATAAGATCAGCAGTCCGCCAATAACCGCTATTATGATACCAGTTGTTAATAGAAATTTTCCTATGTCAGCCATGAAGCTTTTTCAGCTCCCTTTCCTTAATGGCCTGCTCCCTCTCCAGCTTGCTGAAAATACATCCGCAATATCTCTGCCTGTAAAGGGAGAGTTCTTTTGCAAGGCACTTTGACTCCCTGAAATACGGCCTGAAATCTTTCAGATAAAATGAAATATTATATTTTTCGGCAAGCAGTTTGCCCGTAATTGAGATCTGATCAAAATCCTGGTACGGGCTGATAAGCAGGGTTGTTGAAAAAGCGTCAAAGCCTTCTTTACTGGCGGTAGCGGCGGTCCTCTCAAGCCTGAGTGAATAACATGACTTACATCGTTCAGGGAAGAGAGGAACATAATTTAAATCGCTTAGGTCGAACAGTCCGTCCGTATAGATGGATGGCGAACTTTCGATATTAAACATGTCAAAAAAATCTTCGGGCCTGTATTCATCAAGATAAAGCATAGTTATGCGCCAATCATCTGACAGCTTTTTTAAAGAATCAAGGCGCAACTGATATTCTTCAGACGGATGAATATTGGGATTGTACCAGAACCCAGTGAAGTCATGTCCTTCCGCCCGCGTCAACTTGACCGGATAAACAGCGCAATTACTGCAGCAAATGTGAAAAAGGATTTTCATATATGAAAAAGTCACAAAGTGACAGAGGCACAGAGGCACAAAGTTTTTTCTGTCTTTGTGCCTTTGCTACTTTGTGCCTTAGTGCCTAACTTCAAAACAAATCATCGCCTTTTTTCATGCCGAAATGTTCATAGGCCCTTTTTGTCGCGACCCTGCCTCTGGGCGTCCTCTCGATAAAACCCTGCTGAAGAAGGAACGGCTCATACACGTCTTCGATGGTATCTTTCTCTTCCCTGATCGATGCGGCGAGTGTCTCTATCCCGACGGGGCCGCCGCTATATTTTTCGATTATGGCGAGGAGCAGTTTTCTGTCCATTTCGTCAAACCCCAGGTTGTCGACTTCCATCGCAAGGAGCGCGTCTTTTGTAATGTCTAATTCAATTATACCAGTGCCTTTGACCTGGGCAAAGTCCCTTGTGCGCCTGAGCAGCCTGTTTGCGATCCTCGGCGTGCCCCTTGACCTGCCCGCAATCTCTGCTGCCGCGGCTTCTCTTATCTCGGTGTTTAGGATTCTCGCCGAGCGAAGCAGGATATTCTCAAGATTTTTGGGTGTGTAAAAATCCAGCCGGTTGATTATCCCGAATCTGTCCCTTAACGGAGACGTCAGCAGTCCCGTCCTTGTCGTAGCGCCGATGAGCGTGAAGCGGGGCAGATTCAATTTCAGCGACCTCGCGCTTGGGCCCTGTCCGATAATAATATCAAGCTGATAATCCTCCATCGCGGGATAGAGGATCTCCTCTGCCATTCTCGGCAGCCTGTGAATTTCGTCAATGAAAAGGATGTCTTTTTCTCCGAGATTAGTGAGAATGGCGGCAAGGTCGCCCGGCCTCTCAAGCACGGGGCCGGAAGTCACCTTTATATCAGCTCCAAGCTCCGAGGCGATTATGTGGGCTAGCGTTGTCTTGCCAAGCCCCGGAGGCCCGCAGAAAAGGACGTGATCAAGCGCCTCGCCCCTCTGCCTTGCAGCCTGTATAAATATCTTCAGATTTTCCTTAAGCTTGTCCTGCCCGACAAACTCATCAAATGCCCTCGGCCGGATGCTCAGCTCGAAGTTTACGTCCTCGATATTGGCCTCAGATGAAATACTTCTCTGCGGTATGTCTTTCATATTTAAACCGTTATATCCACAGATTTCACAGATTAACACAGATTATTGGAAAAGAAGATGGGAAGATAATGGGAAGATAAGAAGTTAGGCTTAACTTCTCAACCTCTTAACTTCATAACTTCTGATTTCAAGTATCTGAGACATCTGCGTTAATCTGTGGATAATACTTTTTAGTTCCTCTCCCTACTTATTCAAATTTTTTAATGCTTCCCTGATTATATCTTCAATGGCGGCAGAGCCGTTCTTTACGGATGTGTCCACTGCCTGTTCAGCTAATGGTTTTTTATAACCTAAGTTCACAAGGGCTGATATGGCATCTTCAGAGGCGCTTCCCCTGTAGGAAGAACCATCTCCTCCTCCGATATCAAAGGACGGCAGCTTCCCTTTGAGTTCGAGAATAAGCCTTGCGGACGTCTTTTTCCCGAGGCCAGGAATAGTGGAGAGCAGAGAGACATCTTCATTGTTGATCGCGTTAATTAATCTCTGCACCGGCATCCCGGAAAGAATGGCAAGGCCGAGTTTGGGACCGACACCGTTGATCCCAAGGAGGATTGTAAATATCTTCTTTTCCTCTTCCGAAAGAAAGCCAAACAGTTGGAGTACGTCTTCCCTGACATGCATATATGTGTGAAGAAAGACCGGTTCCCCCTGTCCCGGAACATCAGCAAGACTGCTCAACGGGATGCAGACTTGATAGCCGACGCCGTTGACGTCAACAACAATCCCGTCGGTCCTTTTGCTGAGGATTATGCCTTTAAGAGATGCAATCATATTTAATCATTATTGAATACGTGATCATAAACCACGGAGACACTGAGGCACGGAGAGGAGATTTTTTCTCAGTGCCTCTGTGTCTCTGTGGTAATTTTTTAATATTATAGTAATTTATTCCCCGAATGTATATGGCATATGCACAGCGCAAGCGCGTCTGTGCTGTCTTCGCTGCGGGCAGCGGAGTTGAGGTTGAGGATTATCTTCACCATTTGCTGCACCTGCATTTTTTCAGCCCTCCCGTAGCCGGTCAGCGCCATTTTCAATGCGGTCGAGTTGTATTCAAAGACAGGGATGCCATTCTCAGCGGCAAGAAGCAGGACGACCCCGCGCGTGGACCCGAGCGCCAGAGAGGAGCGGATGCTTTTATGATAAAAGATCTTTTCAATGCATAGTTGAGAAGGTTTGTATTCGACAATGATCCCCTTTAGAGAATCATATAGAATTTTAAGGCGTTCAGACAGGGGGTCTTTTTGCTTCATCCGGATCTCGCCCGAGACGACATGAATGAGTCTTCCTGACTTCTGACCGCTTTCTACAATTCCATACCCGCAGCAGACTGTTCCGGGGTCAACGCCGATGATGCGCATTATAACAACCAGGCACAGAGGGACATAGGCACAAAGGCACAAAGATTTAAAGTCATCACGCTCATTTGTTTGCGGTCAACCTCCTGATTAAACTGCCAGGCATGCGTTCTATTTCTCTGCTCTGTTCGTATATATTCTCTGAGCCGTTGCCCATTAGAAACCTGTCACTTTGTGCCTCTGTGCCTTAGCAACTTTGTGCCTTTATTGGATCTTGGCCATTATCTCGTCGGGGATATCAAAGTTCGCGTAGACATTCTGGATATCATCGTGTTCTTCAAGAGCTTCCATTAATTTCAGCATCTTTTCGGCGTCACGGACCTCGAGTTTTATGTAATTTTTGGGAACGAGCGTGATCTCCGACAAACTTAGTGTGATCTTTTTTGCTTCAAGATATTCTTTGACCTTATTTAAATCTTCAGGGGCGGTTATGATTTCATAGTTCTCCTCTTCAGTGTCATTCTTGAAATCTTCTGCTCCTGCGTCCAGCGCGTTGGACATCAATGTGTCTTCATCACCTATTTTCTTGCTCACAAGAATGTAGCCCTTCTTGTCGAAAATCCACCCGACACTGCCTGTCTCACCCATGTTTCCGCCGTGCTTGGAGAGGATGTGCCTGATCTCGGCGACAGTCCTTGTCCTGTTGTCTGTCATGACCTCCATCATTAACGCGACGCCTGCCGGGCCATAGCCCTCATACAATATTTCCTCGTAGTGTACGCCGGGGAGTTCACCGGTGCCCTTCTGTATGGCCCGCTTGATATTGTCGGCAGGCATATTTACTTCCCTCGCTTTTTCAATCACAAGCCTGAGGCGCGCGTTCATATCAGGATTCCCACCGCCAAGCCTTGCGGCAACGCTTAATTCCTTTGAAAGCTTTGAGAAGGCCTTCCCCTTCTTTGAGTCGGTAGCTGCCTTTTTATGTTTGATCTGCGACCATTTCGAGTGTCCGGACATAAGTTGTGTTTCTCTCCTTGTATATGAAATTCTGAAAATATTTTTTTAACTGTCATGCTGAATTTATTTCAGCATCTTCTGTTTAGACCCTGAAACCAGTTCAGGGCGACAAAAGGACATAAAAATTATAAGTGATGGATTTATTGAAAGGCAATAGGAGTATTTTTATTTAATGAGAATGTTTATGTTTTTTTTCATTTCGTTTAATTATGTAGTAGGCGATCAAAACAGCTACAATACCTCCGCCAAATAGGATGATAGCACTTAAGGTCATGTTATCCATTGTCATCCTCCTTTATTTGCTCAAGTTTTTGAGCAATCCAAAATACCACTATCGTAAATAGACAGCCTCCCGACATGAAAAACAAGTTAATCCTTTCAGAGACAAACTGTCCTACTACCAATGCCGTAAATGCGTACTTCCCGATATCATAAAATGCCTTTGCCAGGTTTTCGTATTTTTTCATATGTCCCCCCAAAAGATTTCATGATTAAATGTTAGCAGAAACAATTAAAAACTTCAAAACAAAAAAGGCGTCCCGAACACCGGGACGCCTTTTTAAAATGCTTGTTAAAACAAGTTAGAACTTAAGGGTTACGCCGTGTCTGACTGAGTACGGGTTGTCAGATTTTTCGGTTGCGGAATCATATGCCTTACCGGCCATCAGATATCCTGCTTCTACGAAATAAACGAGGTTTGTATCAAGCTGATACTCTGCCTTTGCGTCAATTTCATATCCGAGCTGCTTTGATTTGTCGGTATTTCCGTTTAAAGCCACTTCCTGCACTGCCCTGAGGAAGTAGAAGTCACCGGAAAGTTTCAAAGCTTCCATCGGCTTTGCGGTAACGCCTGCATTGATATACATGGTATTGTTTAAACCACATGATTTGGTGCCATTTGCGCAAGTCCCGTTTTCACTTCCTGCGCCAGCTACTTTGTAGTCATAGATATAAGTGAAGTACTGCTGGTCGCTAAGCAAGGTATTGAAACCTTCGTCTTTGCCCTCATCGTCACCATTGTCTTTTACCTTGTTACCGCTTCCGTATGCAAAATTGCCTCTTACAGATACTGGGCCAAGCGGGGCTTCAACGCCTACCAGCGCTGCAAAGCCTTGGTGTTTCATTGATGTGTTACCGAATCCATCATCGGCGCTCTCAGTATCCTTGCCGGTCTGGACTTCGATGTCGCCTTTTACCTTTACGACCTTCAGGTCTGCATCAGCCCTTACACCGATGTTGAATAATTTTGTGCCTTTATCAAATGTTGACTGGTCACGGCCGCGAAGATAGGTGATATCGCCGCTTACGTTGATTGCATTGATCGGCATTTCAAGCGCTACTACATACGCGTCTGTGTCATCTGCCTGTGTTTTGACTCCGTTAGTGTTTTCAGCAACCTTGATGTCGATCAATGATATTTCGCCTGCGCCTACGCTGGTCCAGAGAAGAAGCGCATCATCACCGAATTTTGTGTGGTCAAAAAAGATAGCGTTGCCGAGTGCGAGGAGCATGTGACCTACTTTTACACCTGCAGGCATTCCAAGGCCTTTGCCCTGTGTTGCAACATATGCCTGACGGATTGACATGGAGCCTCTCTTGTTATTAGTTGCGTTGCTGGAATCTGCCCATGTGTATGTGTCGTGTGAATTATCGCCTGATTCAAGCTCTACATATCCAAAGGTGTCAGGGGATACCTGCGCCTTAAGGTTCAGTCTGACCCTCTGGTCATAATTCTGAGAGGTGTCTGGTCTGTCATTGTCAAAATCTGAAGTGTTCTTTTTTACTTCACCCCTGATCCTCAGTTCTCCGCCGAGGGTAAGCTGTGCCTTAGCTGCCTTTACTACTGAAGGGGTATATTCTGTTGCTGTTACCTGATGCAGTGCGAATGATGTGGCTGCGAATGCAAGCACGACCATCACACTTAATGCTAATACTAAATACTTTTTCATTCATTCCTCCTTTTAAGGTTTTTTGAGTTGTTGCCAACCCGGTTTAATTTCTATGTTGAAATCCCATCCCGGCCTTCCGGGATGACAGATGCTTGTTGTCTCTTCCTACCACCCCCTTTTAGGTAATAAAACTTTTTGCTGTCTTTTAATTAAAATCACCTTGTCTTTCAAATTGAGAAAATTTATATCACTGGTAAAAAATTGTCAAGTAGTTTTACTGCTTTCTTAAATGACAAAGAACAATACTTACTTCAACGTTATTAAATAGCAAATCCCAAGCCAGCCTTTCAAATTCATGAATTAAGAATTAGGAATTAGGAATTAGGAATTAAAAAACAAGAGGTTGCAACATTGAATTCGTAATTCTTAATTCGTAATTCATTATTGATGATTGTGGTGTTAGTGATATGTGTTGATGCAAAAAGAACACGCTAAATCTGGAATAAACACAGAGGCACGGAGACACGGAGTTTATAAGACGAGTCTTTTGATACCATTTTTCAATACATCGGTGTAAAAATTTATAATTAAACCAACTTTAATTTTTGAGAGTCTCAAGTATGTCAGTAGTTGCGCCTCGTGTACAGTTGAAATCTTGTCCACGCACTTCAACTCTACAACTACCTTGTTTTCCACAATCATATCCATGCGATAACCGCAGTCAAGTTTTATCCCTTTATATTCAACCGGCAACGGCTTTTGTCTCTCAAAGGAAATGCCCTTTAAATGCAATTCGTGGCAAAAACATTCTTCATATGCCGATTCCAATAATCCCGGTCCTAAATTGCGATGGACTTCAATAGCAGATGCAATAATCCCGTCAGTCAGTTCTTCATTGTACAAAACCTCCGTGCCTCTGTGTCTCTGTGTTTTATATTCCATTTATATTTTCTCTACATCAGATGCGTTAATCGTCAGGGCCACGCCCTGGCGTAACACATCTACTGAGAGGACGAGGATGTGCTTGTCGATCTTTTCAACGAGGATACCTTCCACCCCGCTTAGGGGTCCCTTCATGATTCTGACTTTTTGTCCTTCAATAAGATACGGATATGGGTCGAGGGCCTCCTTGTTTTCGATCAGTTTTTGCAGGGCTGAAATCTGGTCATCCGGGATGGGGTCCGGTTCTCCCGGTATTGTGCAGAGCATCCTGGAAACACCTTTAACCCTCAGGACACTCAATAAACCCTGCGAGCTTTTGGATATGTGAACAAAGAGATACCCGGGGAACAACGGAAACGCGATCAATTTCTTCCGGTCTTTCCACTTCCTTACCTTTTCCACGGTTGGAAGAAAGGCCTCCACTCCCTTAAGTTTCAGTCTGTCATACACCTGAAATTCATGCCGTGATCTTGTATGAACGGCATACCATTTTTGATTTAACGGCTCCGGTGATTCCATATCAGGCATTTGCCTGTGGTGTTTGCGCTGCTTCTTCGCCTTTCTCTTTAAAAATCTCCGTGATGCTCGTGACTTTTATCCCGGCTGCCTGAAGCGCTTTTTGTATGTCCACTGCCTTTGCATCCTGAACTTTTAACATATAATTGATGTCCATAATTCCTCCCTTTAAAAAAACATAGTTTTTTATCCACAGATTTCGCAGATTGCACAGATTAAAGAAATTTACTTTGAAAATCTGCGTACATCTGAGTAATCTGTGGATAATTTAGTATTATTTTTTCTCCGTGTCTCTCTGCGGATTTAATTATAATCAAATCACTTCGATTCGGCAACCAATTCCGATATCGGCACTATCGTGACTTCATCATTCTTCTTCAGCATCCTCTGCAAAAAATCTATTGTATTTTTTCTCGGATGGGCAAGAAGGACCGCGTGGCCTTTTTTGCCGGCGATCTTTACCAGTCTCTTCCACTGCGTCTCGATCTCGGCCGGGTCGTCCTTGTCATCAAGAAACGCGTCCCGGATCAATGCCTTCACCCCCTGCATTTGCGCGAGATGAAATCCCGCAGATTTTGAAGAGGTCAGGCTGTCAAGAAAAAAAAGCCTCTTCTTTTTTAATTCCGAAAGCAGCGCCTTCATGGCGCGTTCATCCTGCGTAAATGCGGAGCCCATGTGATTACTGGCCCCCAGCGCATACGGAACTGAGCGGATATCATTATCAAGGGTTTCGGCAATTTCAGCATCAGTCATCCATGTGTATAGACCGCCTTTGCCGAGATCATGCGGCGGCGCCGCCTCCATGGGAATGTGGACTATGATATCGTGTTTGAGTCTGTGCCCTTCTTCAGCAGTCCACGCGGAATAAGGCTGCTGCGGCAAGATGGATAATGTCAGGGGGGCCTTTATATTAAGGACCGCAGCGGCCGCGTTTTTATTCGGCCCAAGGTCGTCTATCACGATTGCCACCCTCGGCTTTGATGGTTTCGGCAAGACCAGTTCGGATTTCTTCCCGGGTTTTATGTGAGGGAGGCCCCTGGGAATTTTTTCTTTCGCGAATTCTTCATAGAGGAAAAATATGCCTGCAATTATAAGGCACAGTATGAATATGATATGGTGTTTTGTTTTACTTTTTTTCATTTCCTCTTTTGCTTATGAACTTCCACTCTTCAGCGCTTCCGCGCTATTCTTCACTGGCTCATATCATACACCTCAACTCCCTGAGGCGGGGTAAACATAAAAAGCGCGTCGTCAAGCTTCGTATTGGTTCGGACTTCTTTAAGCTCGATGGTAATGATATTCCCGTACGTATCAAACACCTTCAGCGTTTTTATCGGAAAATTTTTTGAGTCGGGTTTAAGATGTATCTCCTTTATGAATCCGATCCGGTGTTTCGGGACCAGGTCAAGCATGTCTTTTTCCATGGGCCTGGCGTCAAAGTCGGCGCTGAGGTTTTCAATGCTGTTCAATAAAGCTATCGGTACCTGGCTGTAAGCCTCTTTGCTGAATTTTGTTTTGATCGCCTGCTTCTGGGCTTTTTTGTAAATCCACGTCTCCGTCCCGCTTATGATGACCTTTTCATCGCGGGGCGTTTTATATTCCCACATCAGTTGAGATGGTTTTTTTATAAAAAAAGTGCCGCTGTATGTCTCGGTCCTCTCAAGATCTTTGAGATAACTTGTCTGGGAAAAGCTCCCTTTGACATCACGGATCTCCGCAAACCTCTTCTGCATTCCCTGGACAATCTCATCGGCAGTCGCCGCGTGAACCACAGTGACGAGTGACGAGTAACAAGTGACAAGCAAAAAGACTGTGACGAATAACAAGTGACGGGTGACGAGGTTTTTGTCTGACTTCTGACTTCTGACTTCTGTCTTCTGATTCTTCACTTCTTCCTCCATAAAATCTCTCTTGGTTTTCCTGCCTCGCCGGGAGGCCCTACTACGCCTTCCTCTTCTAACATTTCCATGATCCGGGCGGCCCTGTTGTACCCTATCTTCATCCTGCGCTGGATGTATGATATCGATGCCTGTCCGGTGGAGAGCACTATGTCTCTTGCCTGAAGATAGAGATCATCTTTATCATCATCAAGCCTTGCCGACTCTTCCTGCGAGCCAATGGAGATGTCCTCAAACAATGTGTAATCGGGCCCGCCCTGCGCCCTGATAAAATCCACGACGTCCCTTATCTCATCTTCACTCACATAAGCGCCGTGGATCCTCTTTATCTTCTTTCCGGGGCTGACAAAGAGCATGTCGCCCTTGCCTAACAGTTGGTCTGCCCCGTACGTGTCGAGGATGATGCGCGAGTCTAATTTTGATGAAACCTGAAATGAGATCCTTGACGGGAAGTTCGCCTTGATTATTCCGGTGATGACATCAACGGACGGCCTCTGTGTTGCAAGGATGAGATGTATGCCTGCGGCGCGCGCCATCTGGGCAAGCCGCGCAATGGAATCCTCGACCTCGTGCCCTGATGCGAACATGAGGTCGGCAAGTTCGTCTATGAATATTACGATATACGGAAGCGGCTCCCTGCTTATTGAATCTTCCGCAGCCTTATGATAAGTACGTGAGGCAACCTTGCTGTTGTATGCCTCAATGTTCCTTGCGCCGCTCTCCGCAAGAAGCCGGTAGCGCCGCTCCATTTCAAATACCAGAAGCTTAAGCGCATTTGTGGCCTCTTTCGGCAAAGTGATGACGGGCATGAGGAGGTGCGGGATCTCAGAGTACGCGGAAAGCTCAAGCATCTTCGGGTCAATCATGAGCATCTTAAGCTCTTTGGGACTTGCCCTGAACAAAAGGCTGAGCACGATGCTGTTCATCCCGACGCTTTTGCCGGAACCCGTGGCCCCCGCGATCAGGAGATGCGGCATCTTGCTCAGATCTGCTGAGACCGGAGTCCCGAAGATATCTTTTCCCAGAGCGATAGTCAATTTTGAGGGGCTTTTCTTAGACGAGTCAGAGACGATAAGGTCTTTCAGGAAAACATCATCCCTCTCCTGGTTCGGCACTTCGATCCCAAGCGTTGACCTGCCGTGGATTGGAGAAATGCGGATACTGTGTGCCTTCATCGCCATCGCGAGGTCGTCCGCAAGAGACATTATTTTGTTGATCTTAATGCCCGGCGCAGGCTCAAATTCAAACATCGTCACAACAGGGCCGGGCGATACATAAGTGACCTTCCCTTCAATCGAATAGTCCTGGAGTTTTTTCTCAAGCAGTTCGGATTGCTGAAGGAGCTCCTCTTTTGTCGGGCGGGATTTGGAAGGCGGAGGGTCTTTTAAGAGATCAACGCCGGGGAGCGTGTAATCGCCGCTGATCTTTTCAGCCTGTTTTGAAATTGATTTCTTCGACGGTCTCGCTCCTTCATCAGGCGCGATAAGCGGAAGCTCTTCCTGAATTTCAGGTATCTCAGGCATCTCCATTACCGCGGGCTCTTCAGCTATTTCTGGCTGAGTCGGCATCACCGGTACGGCTGCCTCCTCTTTTATCTGAGGATGTTCTTTTTCTTCTTCCCTTTTGGCCTTCATGGCTGAGATTGTCTGCGCCCCGAAGATCACCTTGCTTTTCGCTTTCCTTGCCAGGTCCGCAACTGAGAACTGGATGATGTACATCAGGCAGACAAGCGTCAGCGTTGCAAAGAGAAGTAAAGAGCCGAGTGACGAAATTATTCTGTTGGTAAATTCCGTAGCCAGTATCCCCACTGCGCCGCCTGAATGGCTGCCGAGGAAAAGAGTGAGCAGTGAAGAAGCGGAGATCATCAAAGCAATAAATGTAACGATTATCAGAACAGACCTCTGATTCACTGCCCAGCCGAAGACTTTCCGTACGCCAAACAGTATCAAAATTGCCGGGATGATATAGGAGGAAAGGCCGATCACCTGAAGCAGCATCTCCGAGAGATTCGCGCCGAATCTGCCGAGGAGGTTTTTTAATTCACTTGTGTTATGGGTAAAAAACGATTGGTCCCACTGGTTGTGGCTTATGAGGCTGATGACGACAACGAGACCTGCGGCAATGGCGAGAACGCCGATAATCTCATCTTTTATCCTGCTGCCTTTCTCTTCCATGTTGATTGTGATTTTAACATTTTATCGGCTATTGGAGACAATAAAAAATAAAAGACAAATTTGAGCTTATGAAGAAGTCTTCAGGCAGACATGACGTATTGTTCAATGGAGTTAACTTTTTTGATGAGTTCCTTAATATTTTTGCTGGTCCTAATTGCATTTTTCAGCTCCTCCAATTGATACTCAATATCCAGTTTAACCCGTTCTTCCAGATATGACTGCCTGAATTCTTTATCAGCAATCTGTTTCTTGAAATATTTTCTTGCAATATTCATTTAGCACCTCTCAAGGCTTTTCTAATTGTAATTGCCCTCTCAAATTCTTTTTTCGGGGTTCTTTGTTCTTTTTTCACAAAGCCGTGTGTAAAAATGATTTTCTTCTCAGCTTCATAAAAATAAAAACTTCTTGAAATCCTGCTCTCGAAACTTACTCTCAGCTCGAATATTCCGTCAGTTAGATACTTGGACAGCTTTTCTTTCGGCTGCATCCCACTGTTTTTTAGTTCGACCAGCTTATCTATATATGCAAATATTTTAGCACGCTCCCTGACAGATAAGCTCTCCAAAAACTCTATCATTGGAATCTTGCCTTTGATTTCAGCAAAATCATAGGTAAATTTCATATTGCCTCGCCCATACCTGTTCAATTATACAATATGCGCAACTCTGACTGAAAGTGTAAAAATAAACTTAAGTGCGTCCTAATTGACTGCGCATTTTTCTAATGCGCCTTCGTCGGGGATAAATACCAGCGCGACATTCTCTTTACAGATAATAAAAAAGCACTACAGCGCCGAAGACAATGCGGTATACTGCGAAGGAGTCAAAGGTGTGCTTTGTAACAAATCCAAGGAACGCCTTTATAACGATCAGCGCCGAGAAAAAAGATATGATGAAGCCGACGGCAAACAGGGGCAAGTCTGCCGCCGCTAAACTGTGAAAGCTTTTCAACAGGTCAAATAAAGTCGCGGCAAACATTGTGGGGATGGCGAGGAAGAAGGAGAACTCAGTGGCTACCTTCCGCTCCAGGCCGAAGCACATGGCGCCCATTATTGTAGCGCCCGCCCTGGAAACCCCCGGAAAAAGCGACAGGGTCTGCGCCATGCCGATACCCAATGCCTGTTTATACGAGACCTCATCCACGTCGGTCACAACTGCTTTTTTCACAACCCGTTCGATGACAAGAATTACAATGCCGCCGATGATCAGCGCTACAGCAACCGTGAAGGGTTTAAACAAATAGCGCTTTATAAATGAGTGCGTGAGGAGCCCGAAAAACGCGGCAGGAAGAAATGCTATCAGCAGGTTCAGCAGAAAGCGGTTTGTCTTTTGCGTGCCTATTCCTTTTATGGAAGATGCTACCTTCGCGCGGTACAGCCAAACAACAGACAGGATCGCGCCAAGCTGAATAAACACTTCGAAGGTTTTCGCCGTCTCCCCGGTAAAACCGAGCATGTCCCCGGCAAGAATGAGATGGCCTGTTGAGGAGATGGGTAGAAACTCGGTAACGCCTTCAACTACACCAAGTACCGCAGCCTTAATAACTTCTGTATCTATCATTCATCATCCTCCGGGGGTAGTTTGCCGCTACAAGCGACGAAGCATTGTAACAGTTTACAGTTTGTAGTTTCCATCTCAGGTGCTAACGCCATTCACGTGGGACTGCGTGCGTGCTGGCATAGACCGAAAGCCTGTCATAGAGCTCATCCGCCTTCATGCATTGACGCTCCACAGACTCCCTCAGCCGCTTTTCACGATCGGTATTGCTTCCCTGTTTTAAAAGTTTCTCCCTGTGCCTCTGCCATGACTGCCTTATTGATTTGAAGTTGCTGAATGTGGTCCTCCACCACGTCTCGTCGTGGCCGGCAGGATTATTTAAATTCTCAGGAATTTCTTCAAATATCACGACCCTCTTATTGGTATCGACTTTCATGGAATAGTTGGCCATGAAATCCATCCCTATGAGGCCGTCAAATTCGCTGGATATCTGCGGGGAGACATAAGTTGGAATAAAATTATCTTCCGCCTCTCCGACCCGTATGCTGTCAACGATCGTAAATATCGCCGGGACCGTGCCGCCTATGCCGCCGATCATGACCCACAGGATGCTCTCCCTGTCATCCACAAGTCCAATCCTTTCAGCCAGCCTGTAAGATATATGCATTCCCGGAGCGCCGGTATCAAGAAGCATATTTGCAGTCACGCGGCGGTTGAATGTCACGGGAATAATTATCCTCCTTGCGCCGCCTGAGTATGGGACCACAAATTTCTTTTGAGCACTTTCAGCATCTTTGGGACCATCCGGCCCCTGCCTGTAGTCATAAGTTTCAGGCTTTTCAGCAGGAGTTGAAGCTGAAGGGGCATCATTATACTTCTCAAGGTCTTCGTTTGTGTAAACACGGGATTTGCCTTGACGGACTGTATCTCCGGCATTGGCAGGCAGGATAAAAAACAATGAAAGCATTGCCGCAAGAATAATCTTTTCCACTTTTAAAACCATTTTGCCATCATGAAATTATTTTAAATTATTAGACGGTTTTTATATCCGCTTCCTTTAACGAATTTACAAAAGCGCAGATGTTGTGAGTGAAAATGTTTTTCGATACCTTAGTGTAATTTTAACAAAGCAACTGTATACATTTTAATTCAAAGCCATATGCATGATTTTAATAAATCCATCGAGTCAAACATTTTCAGGAACAATGTCTGCGCTTTTGTAAATGAATTATGATTTGCCCAGTTCCTTTATCCGTCTTATCCTCTCCAGTACCGGAGGGTGGGAATAGTGGAACAGGGCATACAACGGATGCGGGTGAAGATTGGACAGGTTGTCTTTTGAAAGCTTAACAAGCGCAGTGATCATGCTCTGGTTATTCCCGGTCATTTCGTAAGAAAAAGCATCCGCCTCATTCTCATGCCGCCTTGAGAAGTAATTGAACACCGGGCTGAACGGGAAAGACACTATCGAGCCGATGAATCCCAGGATAACGACTTTCGCAAAAAATGAATCATGCTGAATATGGAAAAGCCTCAGGAGAAAATCGCTCTGAAGGATTTTATAGGATATGTAAATTGTGACAAAAGCGATGGTCTCGGAAGCTATTATGCCTTTCAGGAGGTGCTTCTTCTTCCAGTGTCCTGCCTCGTGCGCGAGGACCGAGAGGATCTCATCCCTGTCCATTTTTTCAATTAGCGTATCGTAGAGCACGATCCTCTTTACCTTTCCGATGCCTGTGAAGTACGCGTTTGTGTGTTTCGTCCTCTTTGATGCGTCCATCTTAAAGACCCTGCTGACCTTTATTCCAACCTTCTGCATCAGGATGCGGATACCGCTTTCAAGCTCTTCGTTCTCAATCGGCGTGAACTTGTGAAACAGCGGCTCGATCACATAGGGTGAAATGTACATCATGAAGATGCCGAAGGCAAGAAAGAAACACCAGACCCAAAACCACCAGAGATCCGGGCTCTTTTGAATAATTAAAAGCCCCGCTGATATGACCAGCCCCATCAGGACCGTGGAGATCAGGAGGGATTTTATTGTATCGGTCATCCACAATTTAAACGTCATGGTGTTGAAGCCGTACCTGTTCTCGATCTTGAATGTGCCGTAGAGGTCAAAGGGCATCGAGATGAGCGTTTCAGCATAAGTCAGAAACAGAAAGAAAATTAATCCAGTCAGGATGAACGGGAGGTTGAGCGAGACGATCCATGAATTATAAAAATCAAGCAAGACAAATATGAAAAACAGAAAAGTAATATTGTTGAAAACTGAATGGACAAAATCGAATTTTGTATGCTCAATGTTATATTCGTGTGTCTTGCTTAAAAGCGCCTGGTCTATATGCCCTTCAAACTCAGGCGGGACAACAGAGCCGTGCTTCTTCGTGTGGGAGAGATTCAGATAATCCAGCCAGTAGCCGAAGAGGACCACGAGTAGATAGGCGATGAGAATGAGGATAAGGCAGATGTTCATATTTTTATTTCGTTAAATTAGATATCCTGAAAAAGTCCAGGTGTTTTTTATTTGTTGCACTCTTATCATCAGAAACAAACGAAGCGAAGTTATACCAATAATTGCCCTTTTGAACTTTCTCCCATGTTTTAAGCAACTCAATAAATTCGCTGCTTTCCCTGCCTTCTGTGCCAACAGCCCAAAAAGTTTCCAGGTCATCTAAACTTAAAATAATCGGTTTTAGCATAAGTAAGTTGCTGAGATTATGCTTTTGCAGATTTTTACTCAAAATGTTATCAATTTTATTTAACAGATCATAATCACCTATCCAACTTTCTGTAACCAAGATCGGAATGATTACACAACCCTCTTTTTTATAATCAGATACGTACTTATCCAAATTCAGGAATTTCCCTTTATCACTGCTTTTATCACTAAATAAAATACGATTTAAATCGTCAACGAAATCCTTTGACGTTTTATTATAGAGTGATGAAATCCTATAAGCTTTAGTTGTAAATTCAAAAATTACAATATACTCCTTTTTATCATCATTAACGGTCAATACAGCATCAGGTTTACCATCTTGGTTACGCGTTACATCTACTGCCGAGAATATTCTCTCTATCAAAAAAGCAAAATATTCTTCTAATAAATAACCATATTCTTCCTTAATTTTTTGTATGGAATATTTTTTCTTATTCTCATTTTTAACTATAGAATCTATTTTCCAAAAAAGTCCTGAACAAATACCATCAACGAGAAACTTAAAATCAATAATACAATATTCTGTATCACTACTTTTGAATACTGGATAATCGAATATTGCCTGCATGTAACAAAACAAATCGTTATCAATCTTGTCTCGTCGCTCTTTCTTAAATTCTTCATAAAAACCATCAATATCTTTTGACAATGCTGCCACAGTTGGAAAAACCGCTGTCCCTTTAAATTTATCTGTATCAATATAAAAGGTACGAGGATTATTCATGTCAAAATGTGGAGAACCAAGACCTGTTTCTTTAACCGCTAAGAACCAAACAAAGAGACCTTTAATGGTATCAATGTAATCATCAAGCTTAATGCTGTATTTTTCTTCTATTAATTTTATTCCTGCCTGTAATGTATCTTTCTGCTTTATGCTTTTAGGCAATATTCCCTTGTAAATATACGAGTATCTGATAATTCTTTGCTTATAAAGCCAGAATAGTGTTTTAGGAAAATGATATGGAAAAGATTTAATAAGTTCTCGCTCATAATTTTGATAGCCCAAGAAGTTTATCTTATTGTTTATAAGTAACAGAGCCTCACCATATTTCCAGATATTCGGATTGGAACCTACATCTTTGCCGGTAATTCTATTCTCACCATCAATTTTATTTGAAATAATTCTACCTATATAGTGCAAAAGATTATCGCGATGATAAATAATCTTTGGATTCAAATAAAGGTTTAGCATATGCTTTTTTTCAAAAAGCCTTCCTATTCCACATATTTGCAGGTTTAACAATTCTTCAACAGGAGTTGTTTGACAGATCATATTTAGAAAAGATGAATAACAGATAGACTCCACCGGATCAAAATCTTTAAGCTTGAAGTTAATCAGACAGTCAACATCTGATTCACTCAGGAGAAACAAATGCTCATATAAGGCTTGTTGAATAATCTCCATGCCCCTCTCTATATCCCGCAATCTCATTATCTACTATTAAAAATTTACTTTTCCCCTTCATTCCTCTCCCAAATGCCCGATTAATCCCTTTGCATCTTTCTCATCCAATTCCAGTTTTGGAGCAGCGTTTTTCCCTCACCATTTTACCAACACCGGCAAAATGGATTGTATCATGAAAATATTATGGATTCAAAAGATTATAGCAAATACAGAGGTGCGATGTTCAGGAAATAATATCTTCTTAGGGATACCGAATAAGCTGCTTAATAAACGGCTTCACGATCGGACTGGCTTTTATTGCTTGAACGATTTTCTCTTTTATATCTTCCGGTATATCCCGTGATATTATTTTGAATTTATGATCGGGGTCAACAATTTTATTGATCTGATTTTTATGAATGAGAATAGGAAGATTACATTCAATTAGGCTTTCTTTTTTCAGGAAAGACAAACTCCTTTTATCAACACGAACAAGGCTCGATATAGCTTTTTCGTTTGTTCCGTGGTAGAACCAGGCTTTGTTTTCAATCTGTGAAGTGATGATGCATAACAGCAGGCTCGAATCGTCACTAATGGGCACTGTTATATGATAGTGAGGCGGGGCTTCGGGGTCGTGAGTAGTATTTTTAAAGTAACATACACAGAATCCTGATAAAGTCCGTGCAATATAATCCGGCGGGAAGTCCACAATCAGTCAAAGTTACCTGTCAGAATTTTTTCTGACTCTTTGACGTGCTTGCGTGGCATTGATAGGGGGTCATTTTTTAATGTAGATAAAAGCTCTTTGGTCTCGATACGTTCTCTTCTCGTCAATTTATTTTCAAACAAGTCTTTATACTGATACCATTCAGGGTACTTATGAGTGTAATCCCGCAATTTCCACTGTCCCATCTTGCCGAATTTCTCAATAACAAAATCCAGGGCCTCTCTGTCAGTATCCGATAACATATCGAAAGTAGTTTTTGCGTCAGGATTAACACTGAAATGGTTAGCATCATCTTTAATAATTAATGTTGAGAGATACTTGAATGTTTTTGGAGGAATATTGAATGAATCAAAGCTGAGGACATCCTTAACAGTGGCTCCCACGGGACCATGCTCCATAGCATAATAGTCATCATTTGTTATAGTCCTCCCGTAGCGGATGAGATGATACTTGTCAGCGAGGTATATTAGTTTGACGAGTTTGATTTTATCTGCTTTTTTCAGTTTCCTGAGAAGATAGTATATTGCTTCAATTATGGTGGATGTCTCTATCATATATATTCCCTACAATATCTATCGGTGGTAAGAATTTTATACTTTAATTATATCAGAAGTTAGAAAACCTGCCCAAGCTATGCTGTGTTATACCAATTTAATTTAAAAGATGTCAATTAGTGCTTCCCTACCCCGCCTTATTTTTTAAATACGTAATTACAAACGACGCTATGAATAAAGCATCTCCGATGATCAGAAGTTCATAACGGTACGGTTTCGGAATTTGCTGGTGTAATGTCGCGCCGGTGTCGTGCATGAATGAATAGAGTATTAGCGATAAGCCTGACAATGCGAGAATATAAGAGAGCGCTGTTGGTTTAAATTCATGTTCTTTATGAATTGAATGAATAATAAAGATGCTGAAAATTATCATCAGCAATGAAATCGAGACAGGCGCGATGACAGGGCCTATCCATGCAATGGGGATAAGAAATAAAATGTCCCAGTCAAACAGCGACAACGGCCAATCGATTAGCAACTTCAGCCAGACATAGTAGAAAATATCCCACACGCCGAAAGACAGCATGAAGTATCCAAACCGTTCCCAGCGCTGTTTACCCGCAAGAAATGAAACGGCCAGCAGCATTATGATGGTTGCTATTTCACGGAAGACCTCAATGCCTAACTTGTGATCTGTGGTCACTTTCAGAGGGAAGATAAACCCCTCAGGATGAAATATCGCGCGTAGATAAACGACAACGGCTGATTCCGCAAACGCCATCGCAATGCTGAAAACGGTGAGCCAGAGGATTTTAATTAAATTGTTCATATCCACAGATTACGCAGATTCCACAGATTAGATATTTTAAAAAAATCTGAGAAATCTGTGTAATCTGCGGATTGTTTTATAATTGTAACCTAAACAGCGACGCCGGATTGACCTTCACTCCCAGCAGATTAAAACCAAAATGCAGGTGCGGTCCCGTGGCCCGGCCAGTCATGCCGACAAGGCCAAGCACTTGCCCTTTTGCTATCTTCTCATCTTTTGCAACTTTGAATTCTGAAAGATGCATGTACACTGAGAAAAGCCCCATGCCGTGATCTATGACTAACGTATTTCCTCCGAAGAAGAGTTCATCCCTTAAGACAACCGTCCCGGCATTGACCGCTTTTACTGGCGCGCCCGTCTGCCCTTTGTAGTCAAGCCCTCCGTGCACGCTGGTCCTTTTTCCGTTCATGATGCGCTTGACCCCGAATGTTTCTGAAACCTTTGTATCAATCGGCGCTTTAAAACGCCCGTCCCATTCAGGAGACGTGGTCTGAGACAAAATGTTTTTCAGAAGCTCCGCTTCTTTGCCCGCGCGCTTCAGGTCCTCCGGGCTTAATATGACCTTTTCTTCGGGCAGGGTGATTTTTTTGGTCAAAAATTTATACGGCTTTACTTTGATATGGATGATTTTTTCTTCCTCCCCGGATTTGATGGTGATAGAATATCTTTCAGGTTTTGTATCGACATCAACGGGGACTAATGCCATGAAATGTTTATCAGCATCCCGGAAGAAATCTATCTTCCTCCCGGAAAACTCAGCGCCAGGGAGTATATCGGCTGCGGAACTTTTATCTGCCCGCACTTCAAGAAGGAAGACATCGCCGGGAATTACTTCTTTTGGCCGCGCCTCTGCCGTTAGGGCATAGGCATTAAGATGCATAAGGAGTGTGATAAAAACAGTTATCGCTGCCCTGCTAATCAAACGTGTAATTAGGCGCCTCTTTGGTGACGATGACATCATGGACATGGCTTTCTCTGAGGCCCGAAGGGGTTATCCTGATAAAACGCGCCTTGGTGCGGAGTTCTTCAATGGTCTTGCATCCGCAATAACCCATGCCGGACCTGAGTCCGCCCACAAGCTGGTATATGCTGGCTGCAAGCACGCCTTTATAGGGAACGCGGCCCTCAACTCCTTCGGGAACGAGTTTTCTGGTCTCAACGCCTTCCTGCGCGTATCTGTCCTTACTGCCTGCCTCCATTGCGCCGAGAGATCCCATGCCCCTGTAAACCTTGTATGTCCTGCCCTGAAAAAGCACCAGCTCTCCGGGGCTTTCATCAGTGCCAGCGAAAAGTCCTCCGATCATCACTGAACTCGCTCCAGCCGCAATTGCCTTTGTTATATCGCCGGAGAATTTTACGCCGCCGTCAGCAATTATGGGGATGCCCGCTGCGTCAGCGACTTTTGAACATTCCTTTATCGCGGTCAATTGAGGGACACCCGCTCCGGCGACGATCCTCGTCGTGCAGATAGAGCCGGGGCCCACCCCGACCTTTACAGCGCTTGCGCCTGCTTCGATCAAATCCCTGGTCGCGTCTGCTGAAGCCACGTTGCCTGCTATGATCTCAATTTCGGGGAAATTGTCCCTCAACTCTTTGACCGTGGCGATGACCCTTCTTGAATGCCCGTGAGCGGTATCGATCGCGATCACGTCCGCTCCTGCCTTTATTAAAGCGGCTGCGCGGGTGATGGCGTCCCTGCCTACTCCTACGGCAGCGCCGACCCGCAATCTGCCTAAAGAGTCCTTGCAGGCGTTTGGGTACTTCTCCTTCTTCTCAATATCTTTTATGGTTATAAGGCCGATAAGCGTGGAATCCTTTTTAACGATCGGGAGTTTCTCAATTTTGTGCTTATGAAGTATCTCTTTTGCCTCGTCCAGAGTTATGCCTTCCTTGGCGGTGATAAGCCCTTTTTTGGTCATTACCTCTGAGGCTTTTTTCTGCAGGTTTGTCTCAAATTTCAGGTCCCTGTTTGTAAGTATCCCGACAAGTTTATTGTTTTTTGTAATGGGCACGCCTGAAATCCTGTACTTCTCCATGATGGCAAGGGCCTTGGAAATCTTTTCTTCGGGACCCATTGTAATCGGGTCTACGATCATGCCGCTTTCGGATTTTTTCACCTTGTCGACTTCCCCCGCCTGCGAGTTAACAGGCATGGCGCGATGAATTATCCCTATCCCGCCCTCTCTTGCAATTGCGATCGCGAGCTTTGCCGTTGTAACAGTGTCCATTGCCGCGCTGACTATCGGAACGTTGATCTTTATGTTCTTTGTAAGGCGCGCGCGGACATCGACCTCGCCGGGAAGGATATCGGATTTGGCGGGCACAAGAAGCACGTCATCGAAAGTAAGACCTATTTTTATGTTGTCCTCTAACATGTATCACTCCTCTTAAATTTAAATTACAAGTGGGAAGCAAGAAGTAGGAAGTCAAGAAATATGTGTTCCTTAATTCTCACTTCTAATTTCTTAGTTCTCACTTATAATTTTATCTCAATATACGCTTTTTCTTTCAGCCGGGCTTTCCATTCACGGTACTTTGTATCAAAGGCTTTCTCAAAGAGTATCTCTTTTATCTTATCTTTGGCCTTGTCCAGTCCTTCATCTTTAATCCTGTCCTCAAGCTTGATAATATGAAGGCCCGCCGGACTCCAGAAAGGTTTGCTGACCTCGCCTATCTTTAAAGCAGCCGCCATATCTTCCACCTCTTTCAAAACACTGCCCTTTGTAATATATCCTAAATCCCCCCCGAACTCCCTGCTCGGGTCTTCTGAATATTCACTCGCCAGTTTTGAAAAATCCTCTCCATTGTTGATCCTCTGCATCACCTCATAAGCCCTGGCCCCGACGGCCGTTTTCCGGGAATCGTCCCTGGCGGAGGCGAAGAATATCTGCCTGATCCTGAATTTTTCTTTTCCCTCAAAGGCATCTTTGTTTGCATTATAATATTCCTCGATCTCCCTGTCGCTGATAACAATATTGGCCTTCACTTCAAAATGGACGACCTTCGATAGAAGTATCTGCTCCCCGAGTCTCGCCTTGTAATCTTCCGGGGTCAAACCCTCTGCCTCTAATGATCTCATGAGGGTTTCCTCTGACAGATTATATTTCTTTTTAATTTCGTCGATAGCGTTGGTTATCTCGGGGCCGCCCACATCAAGCCCGCTCCTTCTTGCTTCCTGCACCTGCAATTTCATATCAATTAGACTGCTCAGGAACTCCTTCTCAAGCTCCTTCATGGCCTCTTCTTTCTGGCTTTCAGGCACTTTCTCAAGCAGCGCCTTTCCATCGAGCGCTATAACGTTCCTGAGCTCGCTCCATGTTATGACTTCGTCATTAACGACAGCGACAATCCTGTCAAGCAAAGCAGACCCGTAAGAGTTCTGAGAAATGAATAAAGTCACGATCAAGATTGAGAATATTGATGTCAAAAAGAAAGTCTTCTTCATGGTCGGCGCCGCCTGTTTAATTTCAAATAAATGCAATTATGACACGGCTCAAAGTTTTTAAGCAAGCGATTACAGAATGGTATAACTTTGCTATAAAAGAGACAAACTAAATTCTATCAAGGCTTGAATATGCTATACTCAGCTATCCGGGCTAAACAAGGTACTTATCACAGCGACGGAGTAAGTATTTCTAAAATGCATAAGATTTCAAGGCAATTAATGGAGGACTAAGATGGAAAAACAGAAGAAAGCTCTAATATGCGGCGCAGGGGGATTCATTGGAAGTCATCTTGTGAAAAGACTCAAAAGAGAGGGTTTCTGGGTAAGGGGGGTAGACTTAAAATATCCGGAGTTTGGTGAAACGGCGGCTGATGATTTTGTCATCGGAGACCTGAGAGACTATAATCTCTGCAGAAGCATTGTTGACACAAAATTCAATGAAGTGTACCAGCTTGCAGCAGACATGGGCGGAGCGGGGTTTGTTTTCACGGGCACAAACGACGCAGACATCATGCACAATTCCGCAACAATTAATTTGAACATACTGGAGGCCTGTCACAAAAGGAACGTGAAAAGAATTTTTTACTCATCATCAGCCTGCATGTATCCAGAGTACAATCAAATGAATCCCGACAATCCGAAATGTTCCGAGGATTCCGCATACCCTGCAGCGCCTGACAGCGAATACGGGTGGGAAAAGCTTTTCAGTGAAAGATTATATTTGGCATATCAAAGAAATCACGGGATGGAAGTCCGGATTGCGAGATACCACAACATCTTCGGTCCGGAGGGCACATGGACGGGAGGACGTGAAAAATCTCCCGCAGCCCTTTGCAGAAAAGTGATCGTAACTCCTGACAAAGGAGAGATTGAAATCTGGGGCGACGGCAAACAAACCCGTTCATTCTTATATGTCGATGAATGTCTTGAAGGCACAATAAGATTAACCAGGTCCAGTTTTACAGGTCCCGTAAATATCGGCTCCGAGGAGATGGTTACAATTAATCAGCTGGCAGAGATAATAATGAAGATTGCAGGCAAAAAACTCTCTATAAAGCATGTCCCTGGTCCTCTTGGCGTGAGGGGCAGAAATTCGGACAACCGGTTTATAAAAAAGAAACTCGGCTGGGCGCCTTCGAGACCGTTGAAGAACGGGTTGAAGACAACTTATAAGTGGATCAAGGAACAGGCTGAAAAAGCCGGAATGACCAGGCAGTAAAAGAGAATACATCGATTTCCGGTTCTTGACAAATGAAATCAAAACAAGTATCTTGTTCATGTCATGAACAAACCCGGCAGCAGCAAGCATGATAATATAACTCTGAGAATTCTTAATGAAATAAACAGCGAGTCCCTCGTCACTCAGCGTACCCTTTCAAGCAAACTCAACATCGCTCTCGGGCTTGTCAACGCATACATTAAAAGACTGGCAAGAAAAGGCCATATAAAAATTAATAAAGGCCCTATGAACCGGGTGAAATATGCGCTGACCCCAAAAGGCTTTGCGCACAGGGTTGATTTGACGTACCACTACATGCAATCCTCCATCAACTATTTCAAAGATGCGCGGCAGCGGATCGACAGTATTTATGGGCAAATGATAGAAGCCGGGATTAAAAACATCCTGATATGGGGTGACGGGGAGATTGCGGAATTATCTTATTTGTCCCTGCGCGGCCTGCCGCTGAACCTTGTTGGCGTGGTTGACGGCAATAAAGAAGAAAAAGGATTTTTCGGTTATCATATTTATTCTTATAATGACGTTCCAAAATTGGATTATGATGCTATACTGATAGCTTCGTTCAATGAGAAAGAGCTGAATAGGATAAAAACTCTCGGTATTGACGCCTGGAAAATTTATTCGTTATAAACCATAGGGGCACGGCAATGCCGTGACCTTCATTCGGGCGGACTCCCGTTCGCCTCTACACATATGTCCCTGTAAGTTGCAAAATTGTAACTGAAAGGGCGGAGCAGTGACTAAGGAGACAAAATAATGAAACGCGCTTTAATTACCGGCATTACCGGACAGGACGGCTCATATCTTGCTGAGTTCTTGCTTTCCAAAGATTATGAGGTACATGGTCTTATCCGTCGGGCGAGCACCTTTAACACAAAGAGGATAAATCATTTATATGTTGATCCCCATACCCCGAGCGCAAGGCTGTTCCTTCATTACGGTGATCTTACAGACGCAGGACAACTTACCAACCTTATTTATAATATCCAGCCTGATGAGATTTATCACCTCGGTGCGCAGAGCCACGTCAGAGTAAGTTTTGATATGCCTGAATATACAGGAGATGTAACTGCCCTCGGGACAATACGGGTCCTTGAAGCTGTAAGAAGAAGTGGAATAAAATCTAAATTCTATCAGGCTTCTTCATCAGAGATGTTTGGCTCCGCTCCGCCGCCACAAAATGAAAAGACGTTGTTTCATCCAAGAAGCCCTTATGCCGCCGCAAAAGTATATTCGTATTGGATGACGGTGAATTACAGGGAAGGATATAATCTGTTTGCATGCAATGGCATTCTCTTTAACCATGAATCACCGCGTAGAGGTGAGACGTTTGTAACCCGGAAAATTACATTAACATTGGCAAATATTCTCGCGGGAAAACAGGGAAAGCTCTTTTTAGGGAATTTGGATGCGCGGAGAGACTGGGGTTTTGCCCCGGAATATGTAGAGTGCCAGTGGCTGATGCTTCAACAGGACGAACCTGACGATTATGTAATCGGAACCGCTGAAAGCCATTCCGTCAGGGAATTTATTGAACACGCTTTTAATTATGTCGGCATAGAACTTGAGTGGTGGGGCAATAAATTAAATGAAAAAGGGATCGTCCGTTCATCTGCAAGAAATACAAATTTCAATACCGGAGATACGATAATTGAAATTGACAGCCGTTATTTCCGCCCGGCAGAAGTGGATTATCTGCTTGCTGACGCCTCAAAAGCCGGGAGAAAACTTAACTGGCAGCCGAAGGTCACATTTAAGGAGCTTGTGAAAATAATGGTGGACGCAGATATGGAGCTGATCGGGCTTACCCCCCCAGGTAAAGGTAAGGACATTTTGAACGCAAAAGAAATATCCTGGACTAAAAATCAAATAATGGCACGGTGAACGAAAGCAGAATATATAGTCATTATTGTTAAATTTATAATCTCAATAAATGGAGAAACGCACTAAAATATATATTGCGGGACATAGAGGGTTGGTCGGGTCTGCATTGCTGCGGAAACTCCGGTCAGAAGGATACACAAACATTGTCGTCCGCACCCGCTCCGAACTCGACCTCACCAGGCAAATCGAGGTAGAAAATTTCTTTAAAGATGAGAAGCCGGAATATGTTTTCCTGGCTGCCGCGAAAGTCGGTGGCATTCTTGCAAACAATCTATACCCCGCTGAGTTTATCTATGACAACATTATATTACAAGCAAATATTATTCATTCAGCATATAGATATGGAGTTACAAAACTCCTTTATTTCGGAAGCTCCTGCATATACCCGAAGTTAGCTCCCCAGCCGATGAAAGAGGAGTATCTGCTGACAGGCAAGCTCGAGCCCACAAATGAGCCATATGCAATAGCAAAAATTGCCGGCATAAAAATGTGCCAGTCATATAACAGGCAGTACGGAACAAAATTCGTATCCGTAATGCCGACAAATTTGTACGGCCTCAATGACAATTTCGACCTTGAGACGTCACATGTGCTGCCTGCCCTTATCAGGAAATTTCACGACGTAAAAAAATCAGGACATGATTCCGTAACCCTTTGGGGTACCGGCTCTCCAAGAAGAGAGCTTTTGCACGTAGATGACCTGGCGGACGCCTGTATTTTCTTAATGCGCAATTATGAAGGCAGCGAAATTGTCAACATAGGTTCAGGGGAAGATATAACTATTAGAGAGCTTGCTGAATTGGTAAAGCATATCGCAGGGTTTAAAGGTGAAATTGTCTGGGATAGAAACAAACCTGACGGGTCCCCGCGTAAGCTTTTGGACATATCGAAATTAAAATCTCTGGGCTGGATGCCGAAAATCAGCCTCAGCGACGGAATAAAAATGACTTATGACTGGTATGTGGAAAGCACGGGTTAAGCAGATATTGCAGTTTGAAACTTCTAATACAACCCTGTCGCCGGGCATAACTTATAAAGATTTGTCCCAATAAACATAGAAAGATTCAAATCCGGTTTTCAAACAAAATAGAAAAAGTATTAAATATGTGAATTGGAATTTATAATTGCATATTGTTATACTTTTTCTTTCCTTAAACTAAAACCCGCTCTTACATAGAAAATTATTTCACATTACAAAGGGCGGTCAGAAAAATGCCGATTTTCTTAGGAGGTTTTTATGAATACAATCAACTTTGGCAAAAGCAAAATATCTACTAATGGTCCATGTTACGTAATTGCAGAGATCGGACATAAT
Organism: Nitrospirota bacterium; assembly: GCA_016214845.1. Lineage (NCBI taxonomy): Bacteria > Pseudomonadati > Nitrospirota > Nitrospirota bacterium. The sequence continues at coordinate 69,367 of JACRMS010000005.1, forward strand.
CATCAGGGGAACCTTGAGACGGCCCTTAAAATGATTAAAGTTGCCGCGTCATACGGCGTACAGGCGGTAAAATTGCAGAAGAGGGACAACAAAACTCTCTATACCAAAGCGATGTACAATAAACCATATGACAATGAAAACAGCTATGGAGCAACTTATGGCGAGCACAGGGAATTTCTTGAATTCGACAGGGCTGCTTATATGGAATGCATGAAGTGCGCTGAAGAAAACGGCGTCGAGTTCATGTCTACAGCCTTTGATTTTAAAAGCGCGGATTTTCTTAACGGTCTCGGGATAACAAGTTTTAAGATTGCATCAGCGGATGTAACGAATACCCCTCTGCTGGAATATATTGCAAAACTGGGCAAGCCCATGTTTGTCTCAACCGGAGCCGCAACCATGGAAGAAATCCGTATTGCATATAAAGCTGTTACCAAATATAACGACAAGCTTTGTCTTATGCACTGTATAGCAGGTTATCCGACCGAATATCACAATCTCAATTTAAAAGTGATTGACACATTAAAGAAAGAATTTCCCGATGTGATCATAGGATATTCCGGTCACGATAACGGTATCCTTGCCGCTGTAATTTCATATATGATGGGCGCAACTGTGCTGGAAAAACATTTCACCTTAAACCGTTCGTGGAAAGGAACGGACCACCGGTTCTCCCTCGAACCGGAAGGGCTTCGCAAACAAATAAGGGATTTGCGCCGGGTGGATATCGCGCTTGGCGACAGCAGCAAAACAGTTTATGATTTTGAAGTCGAGGCAAAAAAGAAGATGGGAAAAGGGATTTATACTTCCCGCCCTTTATCGGCTGGAACAATAATTACCTGGGATGACATCTGTCTGAAAACACCCACCAACGGGACCCCGCCGTACATGATTGATAAGATCATCGGTAAAAAACTGAAGATCAACCTTGATGATGAGGCCGCCCTGTCACCGGATAACGTAGAATAAAACTCAAAATGAAGGCAAGGCAAAATCTTAAGAAATTGACGGCTGACACGGCGAAACAGATCCAAATGATCGTCTTTGATTTCGACGGCGTGTTTACCGACAATCGCGTATTGGTCCTGCAGGACGGCACAGAGGGAGTATTATGCAGCAGGTCCGACGGCTTCGGACTGGATGCAGCAAGAAGCGCCGGTATAAAATTACTGGTTATTTCAACCGAGAAAAATTCCGTCGTGAGCGCAAGATGTAAAAAGCTCAATTTGCCGTGCATTCACGGGTGTGATAATAAATCCGGGACATTAAAGCTCGAAGCCGAAAAATTAAATATCCACCTTAACAATATTGCATATATGGGAAATGATATAAACGACCTTGAATGCCTCAAGATCGTCGGTTTCCCTGTTTGCGTATCCGACGCCTATCCCGAAGTTGTAAAGGCCTCAATACATGTAACGCAGACAAAAGGCGGTCACGGCGCAGTGCGGGAGTTCTGTGACTTTGTTGCGGCGGCAAGAAAACAGAAGGACGCTAAACGATTAAGGACTGCCCATGGATAGTATAAAAAAACTCTTCGATCTGACCGGCAGAACCGCAATTGTCACCGGGGCAGCCGGGCAGCTCGGCACACAATATACACAGACGCTTCTCGATGCAGGTGCGTCCGTTGCGGCCTTCGATTTGAAAATAGACAATCCGAGAGGACGCCTTAAAGAAATCAATTCCCAACGGCTGCTCAAGGTTGAAGTAGACATAACGAAACGGGAGTCAATAGAGAACGCTTTGCGGCAAACAATATCCGTTCTTGGCAACCCTGACATTTTAATAAACAACGCGGCGATTGATGCCCCGCCAAATGCGGATGAGCACGAGACTGGACCGTTTGAAACCTATCCAGAATCTTCATGGGACATAATGATGGACGTCAATCTCAAGGGCATGTTCCTCTGCTGCCAGGTAATTGGCGGGCATATGGCAAAAGCAGGCGGAGGCTCCATAATAAATATCGCATCCATATACGGGATACTTTCCCCCGACCAGAGGATCTATGAATACAAGGAGAAGCCGTTTATCAAGCCGGTGACATATTGCGTAAGCAAATCGGGAGTATTAAACCTTACCCGGTATCTGGCAACATACTGGTCAAAAAAAGGCGTACGGGTAAACACCCTGACGATCGGGGGTGTGTTCAATAACCAGGACGCGACTTTCCTGAAAAACTATTCAAACAAGGTCCCACTGGGGCGCATGGCAGATCAGGACGAATATAACGGCGCGATATTATTTTTATCATCCAATGCGTCTTCGTATATGACGGGGTCAAATCTCATTGTGGACGGAGGTTTTTCAGCATGGTGATAATCTGGAGGCGTGATGGAAAAATACAATAATTTGATCAACGGGAAATCAGTTCCGCCTGCTTCAGGAGAATATTTCGAGAACATCAATCCAGCCGACAGCAGCGACATCGTCGGTTTATTTCCCAAATCAGGCGCTAAAGATATTGAGCTCGCGGTACAGGCGGCAAAAGACGCCCTCCCTTCATGGAGCGATATGCCGCCTCCAAAAAGAGGAGAGTTAATTTACAGGGCCGGTGAGTTGCTGCTGGCAAACCAGGAAAGGCTTGCGAAGGTAATAGTCAGGGAGATGGGAAAGACAATGCCTGAATCGATGGGCGATATAAGGTCCAGCGCGGACGTTGCTTATTTTATGGCTGGGGAAGGACGCCGCATGTACGGGCAGACAAGTTTTTCAGCCCTTGAGAAAAGATGGGCGCTGACAAAAAGAGTCCCGGTCGGGATATGCGGATTGATCACCGCGTGGAATGCCCCCATGGCGATAATCACCTGGAAACTCTTCCCCGCGTTGATCTGCGGCAACACTGTTGTTTTGAAACCTTCTGAAGACACACCGCTGACAGCGCATTTATTAGGCGAGCTTTTAAAAGAGGCCGGGTTCCCTGACGGAGTCGTGAACATTGTCTACGGAACAGGCGTTGAAACAGGAAAGGCCCTCGTGAAAAACAAGGACGTGGATTTAATGTCCTTTACAGGCTCGACCAATGTGGGAAAAATGATAGCCGAGGAATGCGGTCGCCAACTGAAGGGATGCTCCCTTGAGCTTGGCGGCAAGAACGGTTTGATAGTCATGAATGACGCTGACCTCGATTCCGCCTCAAAAGCGGTTGCGTCAGGGGCTTTTTCCACTGCCGGGCAGAGATGCGCTTCAACAAGCCGCGTCTTTGTTCATGAGGCCGTATATGATGAATTCCTGAAAAAGCTCCTTGCTGAAACCGGGAAGATGAAAGTCGGCAAAGGGAGCGATGCCGACACAAAGGTCTGCCCGATAATCAACAAAAGACAATTTACAAGCATCATGTCGTACATAGAAGGCGCGAAAAAGGACGGCGCGAAGCTTTTACTCGGAGGCAGGGCTTTGACGGAGGGTGATCTTGCAAAAGGCAATTTTATTGAGCCGACCATTTTTACCGATGTTGATATAAATTCCAGGCTTGCGCAGGAAGAAATATTCGGTCCCGTGCTTGCGGTCTTTAAGATCTCAAACCTGCAGGACGCGATTGCGAAAATTAATTCCGTCGAATACGGGTTGACCGCATCCATCTTTACGGCAAACGTTGATATTGCCATGCTGGCCCTTGAAAAAATCCAGGCCGGCTGCTGTTATGTAAATGCCCCGACCTTCGGCTCGGAGCCGCACATGCCCTTTGGCGGCGTAAAGAAATCAGGGATAGGAACACGCGAGCCGGGTACGCAGGCGCTGGATGTTTTTTCGGAATGGAAAACAATCTACATCGACTACAGCGGGGTTGCACAAAATTCTCAGTTCAAAACAACGTAGAATTTGTATATAGAGAACCATTGGACCGTCATTCCCGCAGTTTGTTGAGCGGGAATCCAGAAAATCAAGACTGGATTCCGGCTTAAGCCTGTCCTCGAAGGTAGTAATCGGGGAGACTGCCGGAATGACAGAAAAAGTAGACAATACATAAAGAGGCGGACATGATAAACGACATCAAAAAACTGCAAAAACTTTCCGCAGAGGCGCGACATGCAATAGTAGATTCTTTGATCTGCGCCGGATGCGGGCATCCCGGGGGCGCATTCTCCAGCTTAGATATAATGACGGTGCTGTTTTTCAATACATTAAAAATAGACCCGTCAAATCCGAAATGGGACAAACGCGACCGCTTCATTTTGAGCAAAGGACATTCATCGGTTGCGCTTTATTCGGTCATGCATCTGAGGGGCTTTTTTGACCGAAAGACCCTCCTGACTTTCAGGCAGGACAACAGCATCCTGGGGGGGCATCCCGACATGCACAAAGTGCCGGGCGTTGAGATGAGCACCGGCTCTCTGGGCCACGGGCTTTCCGTCGGCGTAGGGATGGCGCTGGCAGCCAAACTCGACAAAAAGAGATACAGGACTTTTGTCCTTCTGGGCGACGGCGAGACGCAGGAAGGCTCGATCTGGGAAGCCGCCATGTCCGCCAGTCACTATAAGCTGGACAATCTCACGGCTATCGTGGACAGAAACAGGATACAGATAGACGGGTTCACCGAAGATGTGATGTCGCTTGAGCCTTATGCGGCAAAATGGAAGGCCTTCGGATGGGCGGTAAAAACCATTGACGGCCACGACATCCATGAAATCGCAGCCACGCTGAAAGAAATCCCCTTTAAGGAGAGGAAGCCTTCGCTCATTATTGCCGATACAGTCAAAGGGAAAGGGATATCGTTCATGGAAAATAATCCCGAATGGCACGGCAAGGCGCTCAAAGGCGATCACGCTGAAATTGCAAAAAAGGAGGTTTGTTTAAAATTAAAAGAACATGGCAAAGCAATCAATGAGAATAGAGTACGGCAAGTACCTGGCCGGGCTCGGCGCGAAAAATAAAGACATAATCGTTCTTGAAGCAGACCTCAAGGAATCCACGCAATCAATGCAATTTCAGAACGTGTATCCTGAAAGGTATATTGAAGTAGGGATCGCAGAACAAAACATGGTGGGCATCGCCGCCGGATTGTCGCTTTCCGGCAAGATACCCATAGCGCATTCATTTGCCACATTTATCTCGATGCGCGCATGCGAACAGGTCAGGACCACCATCGCTTATACAAAAATGAATGTGAAGTTCCTGGTAACGCATGGCGGAATAAGCACCGGCACGGCCGGGACAACGCATCACGCCATTGAAGATATAGCCATAATGCGGGCCATCCCGAACATGACTGTACTCGTGCCCGGCGATGTGAGGGAAATGAAACAGGCGGTTGACGCGGCGCTCGCGCATAAGGGTCCTGTTTACATTCGCCTTGGCGCAGGCGATGCGGAAGATGTGTATGGAGAAAAAGACCGTTTTGCTATAGGCAGAGCGACCTTGTTGAGAAAAGGAAATGACGCCTCGATTATCACTACCGGCACAATGGCTTATGAAGGAGTCACAGCATCCGATATCCTTAAAAGCAAATACGGCCTGAACGTCCGTGTCCTGCAGATGGCGTCGGTAAAGCCCCTTGATGTAAAAGCGGTCCTCAAGGCCGCCATTGAAACAGGTAACATAGTAACAGTTGAAGAGCATAATATCCTGGGCGGTCTCGGCGGAGCTGTATGCGAGGTCGTCGCTGAAACGGCAAAGGCAAAGGTAAAAAGGATCGGCATACAGGACTGCTTCTCAGACATCGGCTCGGCAGCATGTTTAATGAAGGAAGAAGGACTGACGGTTGAGAATGTAGTAAAGAGTGTGAGGGATTTAGTAAGAAGTTAGGAATAAAACGACTTGGTCATTCCGCTTCCGTTCTCCGTAGCAGCCTGCTTCGCCAAAGTGCTACGAAGGCTGAACTGCGAAGGATGAATATCCGGATTCTTTTTCCCTGCCTGTTACATTAAGGAAATACAATGGCAACATCACAAAATAACATCCATGAACAGGAGATAATCATTCGTCCGCCTTCAAAGCTGGCGCATCTCAATGTCCGTGAATTATACAAATATCGCCATATGCTGTGGAGCATGGTATGGAGGAATATCAGGGCGCAGTTTGATGATATGTACCTGGGGGGGTTCTGGGCGGTTGCCCGGCCTCTTACAATGGTAAGTGTTTTTGCGCTTCTCAAGCGCTTCTCAAGCGCCAATATGTATGTTTCGATCCCCTACTCCGTATATGTTTACAGTGGACTTATTTTCTGGTTCTATTTTCTTGAGGCCACAACTGCAACTGCTGCGAGTGTCACGCAAGACGCCAACCTAATTAAAAAAATATATTTCCCCCGTCTCGTGACCCCGATGGTCCCGGTGCTTTCCAATCTATACAGCCTTGGAATAGCATCGATTCCTCTCATATTCATGATGATGTGGCACGGCATTTATCCGGGATTAAGCCTCTTTTTTCTGCCTGCGGTATTATTTCAGTGCATGACACTGAGTATGGGTATCGGGATGATATTCGCTTCACTTTCACTTACAAACAGGGATTCGGAGCGTTTCTTAGGCCTTATTCTTTATCTCGGCATCTTTATTTCTCCTGTTATCTTTGCCCCTGATATGATCCCTGCACGAGGGCGGTTTTTTTATTTTCTGAACCCGATGGCCGGGACGCTCCTGGCCTTCAGATCATGTATGTTCAGCGATTTCCCTTTCCCCGTTTCTCAGTGGGCATATTCGGCAGTTTTTTCTTGTGTGATTCTGGTAATCGGCACGATCATGTACAGGCATGCAGAAATATATTTCGCTGATAAGCTATAAATGGAAAAGCCCGTAATCACAGTCAGCGGAATTTCAAAAAAATACAACATCGGAATCGAGCTCATCCGCAAAAGGAACGGCGGGTTGAAAGATGCCCTGCTGGCCCCATACAGAGCGCTGCAAAGTTTAAGCCAACCCTTTATACAGGATGGGAAAAACGCATTCTGGGCGCTGAAGGACATCAGTTTCGATGTATATCACGGCGAAAAAATCGGCATTATCGGTCTTAACGGCGCGGGAAAATCGACCCTGCTGAAAATATTATCACGGCTGGTTTATCCTACGGAAGGTGTGGTAAAAATATGCGGCAGGGTAACCTCTTTACTTGAGGTAGGAACAGGATTTAATCCGAATCTCACCGGCAGGAAGAACATCTATCTGAACGCATCATTGTATGGATTGGAGCGCGCCGAGATTGATGAGAAATTTGATGATATTGTAGAATTTTCAGGGATCGGCAAATTCCTGGATACGCCGGTGAAATACTATTCGAGCGGCATGTATATGCGGCTCGCTTTTTCCGTAGCCGCCCACCTTGACCCCGACATTCTTTTGTTGGATGAGGTCCTCGCCGTCGGAGACCTGGCCTTCCAGCAGAAGTGCCTTAAGCGTGTCGAAGGTCTTGCTTCAGGGGGGAGGACTATCCTGTTTGTGTCGCACAGCCTGGGAGAGGTTGTACGGTTTTGCGAAAGAGTGATCTGGTTGGAGAACGGCAGGATCCGCTTTGACGGCGAAGCCACCGAAGGGGTCAAGCTGTACCAGGAGGAGCAAATGCCGAAGAGCGAAACCGTCAAGGTTGAAAGCCGGAAAGACAGGATCGGGACCGGGCTGGCGAGATTCACCGGGGTCACTATTTTGGATGAGGACCAGAATCCCTGCGAAACGGTCAGGACAGGGCAGGACATCCATATTGCGCTCGACTACAAATTCCAGGAGCGGCTATCTAATCCTGCTTCGGATGTTTTTGTATGCATTGTAATAGAAAACGATAGAAAACAGCGTATATTTGGATTGCCGAGCGAAGTGCTGCCTGTTGATCTTACAAAGCTAAGCCCAACCGGGCAATTAATTTGTAAGATCAAACGCCTTCCTCTTGTGCCCGGAATTTATGAAATTACCATGTCTCTCTTAATTGACCGGCAACTTGTGGATAAGATTGTCAATGCGCGCAAACTTATGGTGCTCGATGGAGATTTTTATGGCACAGGCAAATTGCCGTTGAGCTCCTACGGCAGGGTATGTGTCGACTTCGATTGGGCAAGCAGAACTTCATAAGGAGTTTTTCGTGGACAAAAAGAAATCGGGTATATTATTGCGAATGCTATCCACTGCGATCCATAAATGGGGCAGGTACCTTCCTTTGGAAGAAAAATTAATGCTCCGCAACAGTCTTTCTGAAATTCATGCCCTTGATTGTTCCGAACATGAGATATACTTGCACGTAGATTCGAAATTGGAACTTCAGAACAGGATCTATTCGTGTAGAAAAGAGCCAATGACAGTGGAATGGTTAAAATCCGAGTTATGTTGCGGCGACGTGTTCTATGATGTCGGAGCAAATGTAGGGGCATACGCATTATTTGCGGCCAAGTCGATAAATGGGCAGGCAAAGGTGTATGCCTTTGAACCGAGTTATATGAACTTCAACCAATTATGCCGAAACATCATCCTGAATAATTGTCAAAACAGCATTACACCTCTTCTCATTCCATTATGCAAAAAGACTTATCTGAATCAATTTCACTACGAAAACATGGAGGTTGGCGGATCGCTCCACTCTTTTTCCCGGGCAATTGATTACAAGGCCGAAAAATTTGACCCAAAGGCATCTCTTAGCATTATTGGATTTTCGATTGATGATTTAATAAATATCCCAGGCATGGAGATGCCTAATCTAATTAAACTTGACGTAGATGGTCTCGAGCGCGATATCTTATTAGGAGGTAAGCAAGTTTTAATGCATGAAGGTTTGCGCTCGCTGTTGATTGAAATAAATGAAGATTTGGTGGATGAAGCTACTGACATTATTCATATATTGCATGCCAGTGGCTTTGTTCCTGCAGAGAAGCATCAATTGCATCGCGGGTTGCATAATTATATTTTCAGACGCGACATAAACTGCAAAAGTCCAGTTGGTATTGCAGATGTCCGTTTAGCTTCTCGCAGAAGAGACAAGCAAGTAAAATAGATTTCTCCCCCTAACTTTTTTATCATTGAAGGGAATATGGGATTCGATAAATTCAATAAGATGAAACAATTGTTAAGCCTTGCGAAACAGGTGTTCGGCGACCGGGAATTGCTCGGCTTTGCAAAGCAGGTAATTGGCGACCGCGAGTTGCTCGGCCTTGCAAAGCAGGTAATTGGCGACCGCGAGTTACTCGGTTTTACAAAACTGATATTAAGCGACAGGGATGTTTTTACTTTCGCCAAACTGATATTAAGCGACAGGGATGTTTTTACTTTCGCCAAATTGGTATTAAGCGACAGGGATGTTTTTACTTTCGCTGATCAAATTATACGGAATCGAGAACTAATCAGTGTTATTAAGGAGCCGGCTAAAGCGAAAGATTTTCTTGCGACCGTAAAGCAGTTACTTGCCTGTCCCGATTTGCAATGGATCACCCAGGCAATCATTGCAAGTGACAGTTTGGAACAAATGCTGAAGGATCTACTTGCTGAGAATAATATCCGTGATCAATTTTATCCAATTGCAAGACGGTATATTAAAGAAAAAAGTTACAGGGTATTAATTAATAAACTCGTCGAATTAATAAACAGCTTTCCGGAAAATGCCGGAGATGTGGAAAGATTGATAAGTACCCTCAAGACAAAACAGGATTTTGACATATATGGCTTCTTTGCAAAATGGTATCCGAACCAGCCCGATGAGTTTCATAAGGCGATTGAGCAACTTTTTCTTAATGAGGACCTGATTAAGATGTTTCACATTGCCCTTTCCGAGTGGGCCAATAATCTCACACTGAATTTCTCCCAATCCAGAAGTAAGATTAGGGAACTGTACCTCGCAGAGATATATCACGGTATTGGGGACATTAGAATACCTGTCGGGACAATTCATGAAGAATCTCATCATTCCAATCATGCGGACATGGCATATGTCTGCGCGATAGCCGCTTTTATAAAGGCCGTAAACATTTTCGAGTTCGGCACATACCGGGGGCAGACGACATGCAGCCTGGCCGGGACCGGGGACAATACAAGAGTTTACACGCTCAATCTGCCGCCGGAATATGATCCCAGATATGCGCCTTACATCGGCAAGTTCATCCAAAAGTCTCCTTTTAAACAGCGGATTATCCAGTTGTTTGACGATTCCCTTAAGTTCGACACTTCGCCATATGCAAAGAAAATGGATTACATTTTTATAGATGCAGACCATTCTTATGAATATGTAAAAAACGATACTGAGAAAGCACTCGATATGTTGCGGCCTGGGGGAGTTATTGTCTGGCACGATTATGCAGCCAAGAGTCCGGGTGTCTATAAATTCATTCAGGAATTTTCATGCAAGCGGCCAGTCTTCCGGATCCGCAATACGTGTCTGATAGCATATCTGGACGGCGTGGATGCCCTTACTTTCTCGCCGGCAGTCATCCCCGACAGCCTTGAAAATGAGGTGAGCGAGAGGGACCGGTTTAAAACTAATTAAAAATAGAGGAGAAACTATGAATGGAAAAATAAAGGTTTTAGTAGCGGGCGCCGGCGGTTTTATCGGCAATCATTTAGTCAAAAGACTTAGGAAGGAAGGCTGCTGGGTAAGAGGTGTTGATTTGAAATACCCCGAATTCTGCGAGACAGAAGCGGATGATTTTGTCATCGGAGATTTGAGAGACTATAATCTCTGCAGGAATATTGTTGATATGAAATTTGACGAAGTGTACCAGCTCGCTGCGGACATGGGCGGGGCGGGGTTTGTTTTCACGGGCACAAACGACGCAGACATCATGCACAATTCCGCGACAATCAATTTAAACATGCTGGAAGCATGTCATAAAAGGAATGTGAAAAGAATTTTCTATTCATCCTCCGCGTGCATGTATCCTCAATACAATCAACTGGACCCCGACAACCCCAAGTGTTCTGAAGACTCCGCGTACCCCGCAGCGCCGGACAGCGAATACGGGTGGGAAAAGCTTTTCAGCGAAAGGTTGTATTTAGCATATCAAAGAAATCATGGGATGGAAGTCAGAATTGCAAGGTACCATAATATCTTCGGGCCGGAAGGGACCTGGACCGGCGGACGTGAGAAATCCCCTGCCGCCCTTTGCCGCAAGGTTGTCATGACGCCTGACGGAGGAGAGATTGAAATCTGGGGGGACGGCAAACAGACCCGCTCATTTTTATATGTTGATGAATGCCTTGAGGGTTCGATAAGACTGACCAGATCAAATTTCACGGGACCCGTTAACATCGGCTCGGAAGAAATGGTGACGATCAATCAATTAGCGGGAACAGTCATGGGAATTGCCGGCAAAAAACTCTCCATTAAACACGTTCCGGGGCCACTTGGTGTTAGGGGAAGAAATTCAGACAACCGGCTGATCAGGGAGAAGCTTGGCTGGTCGCCGTCAATGGCGTTAAAGGCCGGATTGAAAGTTACATATGCATGGATAAAAGGGCAGATTGAACAGCAATAAAACAATAACCAATATAGGAGGTTCCCCAAATATGTCATATACCTTTTCTAAAGAAGAAGCAACCATCGTAATCAAGAAAATACGGGCGTTAATTCAAAAATATTTTAAAGAGAATGGCTTGACCTATGCCATCTTCGGAAAATCAGAGGGCCTTGACAGCTCCGTAATAGCAGGGTTGCTTAGCGGAATTGAGGGCGTTAAACCGATCGGGGTCATTATGCCGTGTGAATCCGATTTAGAGTCAGAACGAATAGCCAGAGTTGTGCTCGATCATTTTAAGACCCCCTGGATAAAAGTGGATCTGACAAAAGAATATCACTTTTTAATGGGACACTATTATTCTTCAGAGGGAGTGCACGGTCAACTCTCACATATTCTGAAGCATTATAATGACCCTCATTTATTAAAGGATTTGCCGCACAAGAAGTCAAAAGCCGCCGGCAACATAAAAGTGCGTTTAAGAATGATCACCCTCTACCACATAGCCCAGCTTACAGGCGGCCTGGTTGTATCAACAGACAATTTGTCCGAATTGTGGATGGGTTTCTGGACTCTTAATGGCGACGTCGGCGACCTTTCTCCTATTCAATATGTATGGAAAGGTTTGGAGGAATACACTATAGCTGAGGCTTTAGGAGTGCCGAAAGAATCAATTGATGCCATACCAACCGATGGACTGGATGTGCTTCCCGGCGGAACAGATGAGGATCAGCTTGGATTGCCCTATCAGGATTTAGACAAAGTAATTGTCGCTCTGTTACAGAATAATTTCAATGGCAACGGAAACTGGGAGGAAGCGAAAGTTAAATCATTGTCTGACCAAATAGCCGGGCAATTAGGGCATAGTCCGGTAAAAATTGCGCACGTTGCGCGGCAGTTGAAAAATACACATTTCAAACGTAACTGGCCCAAGGCCTTCAAACGTTCTGAGATCGGATTGCAGGAAGTCGATAATATTAAACTTTAACTCGGGGGATGCGATGGATAAACTTTCAGTTATTGGACTCGGTAAACTCGGCGCTTGCTCAGCGGCATGTTTTGCGGCAAAAGGGTTTGAAGTTACAGGTGTTGATATCAATAAAGATTTTGTGGATGCAATCAACAACGGCAAGGCCCCTGTATATGAGCCGAGGCTGCAGGAGTTAATAGACCTCTCGGAAGGGCGCTTAAGGGCGACTCAGAATTTTAATGAGGCCGTTGAAAATTCTGACATTACCTTTTTAATAGTGCCGACGCCGAGCAGGGAGGACGGTCATTTTTCCGAAAGATACCTCAAAGACGCCTTGACCCATCTTTCAAAAGCATTAAAGTCTCTGGACAAAAAATATCATGACTTTGTAATCACCTCTACGGTTTCTCCGGGGACAACGCAGTCAAGTCTTATTCCTCTGATCGAATCCGTGTCCGGGAAAAAGCTGAATAAAGATTTCGGGGTCGCGTATAATCCGGAATTTATCGCCTTAGGAAGTGTAATAACGGACTTTTTAAATCCGGACATGCTGCTTATCGGGGAGAGCGATAAAACTGTGGGAGAGAAGCTTGAAAAAATTTATTCTGCGGTATGCGAGAACAACCCTTACTTTGCAAGGATGTCGCTTGTAAGCGCGGAGATAACAAAGATAAGCCTTAATTCATACATAACAATGAAAATCAGTTTTGCCAACACCTTGTCTAATATCTGCGAAGCAATTCCCGGCGCTGATATTGACAGCATTACCAGCGCGTTAGGCGCCGACAAGAGGATTTCTCCTTATTACCTTAAAGGCGGGTTGAGTTACGGGGGGCCCTGCTTCCCCCGTGACAACAGGGCGTTTGCAGCATTTGCCCAGGAATACAACGTAGACGCAAAACTTGCAAAGACAACCGATGAGGTAAACCGGCTCCAGGTCCAGCATCTTGCCGATCTGGTTTCAAGGCATAGCTCAGGCAATCACAACGGCAATGCAATTGCCATACTTGGACTTGCTTATAAATTCAACACGCCGGTCATAGAGGAGTCTCCCGCAATAAAACTCATTGAAGAGCTTCTAAAAAAGGACATGCAGATAATAGCATATGACCCCATAGCTATGGATAATGCAAGGGCGCATTTCGGAGACAATATTCTATATGCGTCCTCCGTAAGGGATTGTTTCTCAAATGCGTCTACCTGTGTCATTACAACTCCCGACGATGAATTTAAGTTGATAGATAACAGTTACTTCATGCACAATCCTACCACGGTCATAGACTGTTGGAGGACATTAGACCCCAATAAATTCGGAGATAATGTTAAATATATCGCAATTGGAAGGAGCCAGCAATGAACTCATTGGAAACAGTGCGGGAATACTGGAACCGCAGGCCATGCAATATAAGGCATTCAGAACGACCTGTGGGAACAAAAGAATATTTCGACGAAGTAGAGAAAAGGAAGTATTTTGTGGAACCGCACATACCCGGTTTTGCCCGGTTTGAAAGATGGAAGAATAAAAAAGTTTTGGAAATCGGCTGCGGCATAGGAACAGACGCTGTTAATTTTGCCCGTGCAGGGGCTGATTACTCCGCGCTTGAATTGTCGGAGGAAAGCCTGAAAATTGCACAAAAGAGATTTGAGGTATATGGGCTTAACGGCACTTTTTACCAGGGAAACGCTGAGGAGCTGGGAACCATTGTTTCCCCGCAGACTTTCGACCTTGTTTACTCTTTCGGAGTTATCCACCATACCCCACACCCAGAAAATGTTATTGCCGCTGTCAAAAACTTTTTATCTCCTGATTCCGAATTCAGATTAATGCTGTACGCAAAAAACTCATGGAAGGCTTTTATGATCGAAGCGGGTTTCGATCAGCCTGAAGCCCAGACCGGATGCCCGATAGCATACACATACACAAAAGAAGAAGTTTCTGAGCTATTAAAAGGCTTTGAAATAATAAGTATCGAACAGGACCATATTTTCCCGTATGTAATTGAAAAATATCTGAAGTACGAATATGAATTGCAGCCGTGGTTTGCAGCAATGCCCCAGGACATGTTTAGTGCTTTAGAAAAAAAACTCGGATGGCATTTACTAATTACCGCAAGGCTGAAAAAATAAAAACTGGAATTAGACAATGGCATCAGCAGTTGTTAAGCCGGGATTGCCTGTTGCAATCTTTATTATGTATTATTATTGCTCAGAAAGACGCATCACTTGTCAATAATCCTATGACTTTTAGCGGTTGCCGGAGAATGTTTGAATTTTTTTATAATTTAATAATATTTGTAACTATATCCCGGCTGGGAAACCCGACTGGCTAATCAAGGCAATATTTAGGGGGGAAAGAGATTGCTCAACAAACGCAGTGATTTTCTTGTTATCCTTATAGCAACATTCAATCGTCTCGACTTATTGAAGCTCACTTTGGAGTCGATAGCATCATGGACTAAATGTTCGCATGAGGTCATTGTAATTGACGGCGGGTCAACGGATGGCACTATTGAATATCTGGAGTCGAACAAAGACGTCACCCCGTTTTTCCAGGGAGCTTTGATAGGGACATCACGCGCCTACAATCAGGTTTGGAAGCAGGTTGAGAGCAAATATACCTGCTGGTTAAGCGACGACACCGAGATAGTGAACGGCAGTCTGGATATGGCGATTAATTTACTTGAAAACAAACCTGAAATAGGCATGGTTGGACTGAAGATGAAGGACACGGTTGGCCCGTGGAAGAGACAACCGTACGGAGGAGGGCTTTCGGAATACGGTATTCTCACCTGCAATCACGGGGTACTCAGTATGGAGCTCCTCAGGTCCGTAGGATTTTTTAATGAACTCTATCGCTCATATACGATCGATACGGATTTGACCGCCTCGGTGTTATCTGCGGGAAAAAGCGTTGTTATGACCAAACATGTCAGCGTATTGCATCACCGGGAATATATTGAACGTGAAGGCAAAGATAGAATAAAACAGTCAATGGCCGGGATCGATAACGCAAAGATATACGCGGGGAAATTTAAATTCCTCGGAGCATCTCCATATCCGGCGCGCGTCAAGAATGCTCTTGGACTAATGCTGGGCAAACTGCTGTTCCCCGAACCGGACACCGAAAGGTTTGGTTTAAACACCAGGGACTGGACCAATTTAACGAGGGGGCGTTTTATCAGCGTAATGGACCCTGTTATTAACTGGCAGAATCCCTATCATCTGACTCAGAAGATCCCCCGCAATATGCTCGGGCTCAAAGAGAACCCGTATGTACACATCTGTAACCAAGTGAAATGATTAACCCGTTAGAAAAATTCACGCTGTCCCGCTCTCTAACGCAGCAATTACAGAATGTTCACAAGATTTATTTCTAAAATTATTAAATCTCCCGCCGCAGTTAAAGAACAAAGGCAAGGGGCCGCACCCGGCTCACTGCCCCGGTGGGATGCGATCATAAAGACCAAGCCTGAACTCTGGGAGGATGCACGGAAGAAATCAGAAAACGGCATCCCGGTTTTAATCCCAACGAGCGTCGGCGGTGATGCCGCAGTTACGATCATCGAGAGCCTCCTCGGCGTTGCCTTGACCCTCAGGGGCGCAAAGGTCCATTTCCTTCTTTGTGATGGCCTTCTGCCTGCCTGCCTTCGTGTACATATAGGAAAGATCAAAGACCCCTCGGTTATAACGGATTATAGACTGTCTGATATTATGTGCAAGGGATGCATCGCAAAGGGGAGCTCGCTCTATTCTGCGACGGGCCTGCCGGTCATGTATTTCAGTGAGTTTATTTCCGATGAAGAACGCGCAAGGCTCCGCAGTCTTGCACATGATCTGCCTTTAGGGGAAATCAAAAGCCACACGATCGGCGGCCTCTCTGTGGGAGAGCATGCGATGGCGGGGGCACTTAGATTTTTCTCACGCGGTAATTTGCTTGATACCCCTGATGAGGAAAAAGTGCTGCGACGCTATTTTGAAGCTGCGCTGTTGACGACGCATGTAATGCAGAACGTATATAAAAAGCATGATTTCCAGGCCGCGGTTTTTAATCACGGCATCTATGTGCCGCATGGGCTGATCGGAGAAGTGTCCCGTGCAAATAACGTCAGAATTGCGAACTGGCAGGTTGCGTACCGGAAAAAATGTTTTATTTTTTCTCATCATGAGACCTATCATCACTCCCTGATCTATGAGCCTGTGAGCAATTGGGAAAATATTGCCTGGAACAAAAAGACTGAAGAGGCGGCCCTCTCTTACCTGAAGAGCAGGTGGTACGGCACCCAGGACTGGATATGGTTTCACGATCAGCCGGTGCATGATGCGTCAAAGATAGCCGGTGAGCTAAAGATAGATTTAAAGAAGCCGACCGTTACACTCCTGACAAACGTTTTCTGGGATGCGCAACTGCATTATAAGGCAAATGCCTTCAAAGATATGCTTGACTGGCTGCTGCAGACCATCGAATATTTCAAGGGCAGAAAGGACCTCCAGCTTGTTATTCGCGTCCACCCGGCGGAAGTGCGGGGCTCCATTCCCTCGCGGCAGCCGATAGTGGACGAGATTGCGAAAAGATATCCCGCGCTGCCTGAAAACATATTTCTCGTAAAACCGGAAAGCCAGATAAGCACATATGCCCTTTGCGAAAGCAGCGATTCGGTAATTATATATGGGACAAAAACAGGAGTGGAGCTTACCGCTATGGGGGTCCCCGTTATTGTGGCAGGCGAAGCGTGGATCAGGAACAAGGGCCTTACGCAGGACGCGGATTCACCCGGAAGTTATTTCGGTATACTTGACCGGCTGCCGGCAGGGAAACGGCTTGACGAAGATGTTGTAAGACGCGCCAGAAAGTATGCCTTCCATTTTTTCTTCAGGCGTTTTGTCCCTGTGGATTTCATGGAACCCTGCAGCTCCGGAGTGCCGTACGAAATAAAAATCGATTCACTTGAAGATCTTTTACCCGGAAGGGACAAAGGGCTTGATGTCCTGTGCGAAGGGATATTGAAAGGCAGCGAGTTTATTTATCCCGCTGAAAAATATATATAATGAAATTAAAGAACGGACAGCGGCGCTGGGACCATGCTTTTGCCAGCGGCGCGGCGGTTACAGAGCCGGGAAAAGGCGGTTTCCTGTCGAACCTTTTATTCTCGATGATCGAGTGGTGGTTTAGTGAATATTACTCGCGTAAAATATGGACTGCGTTCAGGGAAAACGCGGTCCTTGGAAAAGATGTCCGCATTGGAAACAATGCGAGGATCATCAATCGCAACAGGCGGGACGCCGTAGTAATAGGCAATAATGCAGTATGCAGGGGCATCATTCGCATAGAAAAACACGGGGAGCTTCTTATCGGGGATGAAGTATACATAGGAGACAATGTAATTATCAGCGCAGCCGAAAAGATCACGATAGGCGAAGGCACTCTTCTGGCGCATGGAGTGCAGCTTTTCGATAACACGACACATCCGACGCACTGGGAGGAACGCAGGCGGCATTTCAGCATGCTGCTCGGCATTGCCCCGAAAGGAGAGCTGACTATACCGAAGGCGCAGATCATCATAGGCAAAAATTGCTGGATCGGGATGAATTCAATGATTCTTAAAGGGGTCAGCATCGGGGACAGGTCCATCGTTGGAGCAGGCTGCGTTGTGACAAACGACGTTCCTTCAGATACGCTGATCGGCGGCGCCGGTCAGAGGGAATTAAAGAAACTGGTCTCTGAAGACGCATCCATTTAGACACTTAGAGAGGGAAAAAAATGTTCTGGAACCAAAAGAAAAAAGAGGTCCCGCAGGACACTGCGGGGAAACAGACGCGGACGCCGGAATACGGCGATATGGAGCAGATAGTTAAAAACGTCTGCTATCGTACAGAGGGGGGGACGCAGTGGTATCCGCCGCTAATGGTAACTGCTGAGTCGCTCGCCGACCGGATACTTGATAAAAAATATGTGGAGGATGCGGTGAAATTAATGGAACGTCTGGGGTCCGATGACTACACCTCCTACCTCAATTTGTACTATAAAGAAGGTTTAAGGCGTTATGGCGAAAACTGGCGTTACGCCGATATCGTGACCGTGCTTCTCGGCCTTTCCGAGCTGCTGAAGCCGGAATCCTATCTGGAAATCGGGGTAAGACGGGGGCGCAGCGTCTGCGCAGTCGCATCCAGGTCGCCGGAGTGCGCAATCCATATGTTTGACAAGTGGACCCCAAATTATGCGGGAATGGATAACCCGGGGCCGGGCTTTATCGAGTCGGAACTGGAAAAAATCGGCCACAAGGGTTTGAGAGATTACCATAATGGAAATTCCCACCAGACCCTAAAAGCTTTTTTTGCAAAGGACCCGGCTATTGCTCTTGATCTGGTTACTGTTGATGGAGACCACAGTTACGAGGGAGCTATTGAGGACATCTGCGATGTTCTGCCTCACCTTAAGGTCGGGGGCGCTGTTGTTTTTGACGACATCTGCCATCCTAAGCATCTGTATTTGCGGGAGGTATGGCGCGATCTTGTAGAAAAGGAACAGCGCTTTACAACGTGGACCTGCGCTGATATCGGCTACGGAGTAGGGTTCGCTCTGCGCAGATGGTAAAGGGCAAGACAGTCTTAATAACTGGAGCTGCCGGATTTCTCGGACAAGCGCTGTCGCGGTCCTGTTTGTTTTCAGATTGTAATGTCATCGGGCTGGATCGGGTACCTGAAGATAAGTCTATCGCTTTTAGGGCCTTTTACCAGGCCAACCTCTGTAATGTCGACCTTCAGCCGATACTGTCAAGATGGCAGCCTGATTATTTGATCAATATGGCGGGCAATGCAAATGTCGGTAAGTCATTGTCGGACCCTGCAGATGATTTTATGTCAGGACCGCAGTTGTTCTTCAACCTCCTTGAAGCTGTGCGCAAGTATTCCCCGAAGACACGCGTGCTGCTGGCATCGAGCGCTGCCGTGTATGGACAACCTGAGGCCCTGCCGACAAATGAAAATATGCCTGTGCGTCCGCTCTCACCTTATGGATACCACAAATGGATATGCGAGAGCCTGGCCATGGAATACAACAGGATATATGGAATAAGGACGGAGATTATCCGGATATTCTCCGCATACGGCGCAGGCTTGTCGAAGCAGATTGTCTGGGACGTATGCTGCAAATGCAGGGACGGAGGGGATATTTTATTGAGCGGAACAGGAGATGAAGCCCGTGATTTTATCCACAAGGACGATATCTGCGCCGCCATACTTTTGCTTCTTGAAAAGGGCTCCTTTGAATGTGAAATATTAAATGTGGCGTCCGGCAATAAGACTTCGATCAGAAGCCTGGCCGAAATCATCCTAAGGAGCTACGGCATAGAAGTGAATAAGCTGATCTTTAGTAGTAATCAGCGCAAAGGTGATCCTGCTGTTTGGCAGGCCGATATCTCGCGTTTGAAATCGCTCGGGTTCAGGCAGTCCGTTAATCTTGAGGCAGGTATTGCCGGGTGTGTTTCATGGTTCAAAGAGATCCATCTCAAATGAGAATTTTTATTTATATGGCCGGAGGGCCTCACTGGATAGGCGGGGTACAGTATACCCGCAACCTCCTGCGCGCCGTCGCACTTTTGCCCCGAAAGGAAATGCCGGAGGTTGTCCTCAGGATCGGAGGCAAGAATATGAATTCCGGATATGAAGCTGAATTCTGCAACTGCCCGAATGTAACTATCGACGCGCCTGTACGGGAAATGACCGGTCTGGCAGTGAAATGGAATCATGTGATCAGAAAAATCACGAAGAAGTTTTCGCTGCGGGAACCCGGTAAAAAAGTATGGCTGTCGGACGATTGTACCGTAGCCTTCCCGATCAAGGCCCCTGATTTCCCCGGACCATACGAAAAGGTATACTGGATCCCCGACTTCCAATATAAGAGGTTCCCTCATCTGTTCTCAGATGACGACCGGCAGAAACGCGACAATATGTACGGTAAGATGCTCGAAGGAGACGTTATCTTGGTCCTCAGCAGCGAGTCCGTTAAAGACGATTTCACCAGGTCTTTCCCCTCCCTTCGACATGTCCGGCCCCGTGTACTGCGGTTTTATTCGATATTCACTGATGAAGAGTACGCCCCCGATCCGAAGAGCGTGGGCGACCGTTACGGGCTGCCCGATACCTTCGCCTATCTGCCCAACCAGTTTTATCTGCATAAGAGACATGATACGGTATTTGCCGCTCTTGCAAAATTAAAAGATGAAGGCATTAAGATCCCTCTCGTATGCACCGGCAGCAGCCACGACTACCGGACGCAGGCGCATATAGCGCCTCTGCTGAAATTCATCGAGAACAACGATCTTTCAAGCCAGATCAAAATATTAGGTGTTGTCCCCAGGATAGACCAGATACAGATATTCCGTCAGTCCTCCCTCGTCATCCAGCCTTCCATGTCCGAAGGATGGAGCACCACGGTGGAGGATGCGAGGGCATTGGGGAAAGATATTATTCTCTCGGACATAGAAGTGCATAAAGAACAATCTCCTGAACATGGACATTTTTTTGAAACAGGAAACATTGACAGCCTTGCGGAGCAATTGCGAAAGGTATGGCCCGTGTGCAGGCCCGGCGTCCAGCCGGAGCGGGAACACAACGCGAGAACGCAAAGCAGAGAGAACGGCTTAAAGTTTGCAAGGACTTTTATTGAAATTATGCAGGAGGCGCATTCGATATATCTGGGGAAGGATGGTAATGCTATTACATCGAAGTAAACTGGTGGCAAGTCTTCTTATTGTTTTATTGTTGTATCAGTTTAATGCATATGGCTTTGAAGATGTTGACAAAGCCCGATCTGAAGGAAGGGAAATTGTCTTCATAGATGGAGATTCAATCACAGAAGGCGCTTATTTTTGGCATTTAGTGGATAAGTACCCCCAACTTCAGAAATATTCCAATCCTGTGCAGTTGCTCAACCAAATTTCAATAGATAATAATTTAAATATCTATTTTAAGTCGTTAGCCCCTGGGGGGTTATGCTCTGTTAGAATTATTGTAGAGAAAAAAATTATAAAGGAAAACGATGCTATTGTGTTGCAAGATGCCGGGCAGCATCCTCAGGACATTAAGACTTACCAAGCGATTTTGTTGAGGAATAGATATGTTGTTCATAATCCTTATGCAGGAGGGCTGCCGGGACTCAAATTGTTTTTTACTACAACGTATGATGAAAAACCTGATGAGGTTCCTGGTCTTCCCCAAAATGCTTCATGGAGTGTTCCTATTGAAGGTGGTGTAACAATGAACCAAGTGATTATGAAAGTAGCAATGGAAAAGTCTAAAGATGTTCCTTCTGCCGGGGTTATTGATGTTGACCACGCTTTCAAAAAGGCAAAAAGGATTTTAAAAGTACATAATATAGAGTTACTTGTGGGGGATCGTGTTCACTACAATGTACTCGGCAATGTTATTTTTGCCAAGGCAATACTGGAAGGATTGGGCTATTATCCCAAAAACTATAAAGCGATGGCTAACAAAATATATCGTCTGGATAATATAGAAGGTGTATTACTTAAGGGACGGGTATCAATAATTTCTCTGGAAGAAATGAACGAAATAATGAAAAAAATTTTTCAGAATAAGCTGCTTGAATAAAAGGTCTTGCTCTTGTCCCATTATCCTGTTAAAAATATGAAGTCAGCGCCATTAAAAATAGCGGTCCTTGAACCTTGCCTTGAAGTAAAAAAGAACGTTGTCCGTGATGTGCTTTATGGGTGCTGGTGCGGGGGGAAAAGGATTGGGGGCGCTACGGTGCCTCCGTTCGAACAGTTGCGCGTAGCCACTATATTGCAATCAGAAGGTCATGAAGTAGTTTTTGCCGATGCCCAGGCGGAACAGCTTTCTATCGAGGAGGTTGTGTCCCGCATTCAGGGGGCCGTGCTCCTGATAATATCTTCTTCGGTTATGACGATCAACAGCGATGCGAAATATGTTGCAAGGCTGAAAGAGAGAATCCCCGGGCTTATTGTGGCTGCATATGGCTCTCATCCGACTTTCAGGCCGGAAGATACACTTAAAAAGGGGATAGACTTTGCTGTTCAGCGGGAGCCGGAGTGGGTTCTGCGAGATTTGGCCGAAGCGCTATCGGCAGGCAAACCTGAAGAGATATATCATATCAAAGGTCTGGCATTTTTTCAGAAGGACAGCAGTCTAAAGATTAATCCGCACTATCCATACATCGAGGACCTCGACGCAATTCCACCTGTAAATATATCTTTTCTCCCGAAAGGAGTGGAGTATTTTAATCCGATAGTACGCAATTTGCCCTATATTACAGTATCTACATCACACGGCTGCCCGGGGAAGTGCAGCTTCTGTACAGCTCCATTTTTCCATGGGGCTAAAATAAGAATGCAATCGGCAAAGAAGGTTCTTGACGATATAGGATACTATTTAAAAGCCGGCATTAAAGAACTCTATTTTCGTGATGAAACGTTTACTGCAGACAAAAGTCGTGTAATATCTATCTGCGAAGGCATACTTGAGAGGGGATATAGGTTCTCATGGATTTGCAATTCCCGTGTCGATACTATTAACGAGGAGACACTGAGGCTGATGAAAAAAACCGGATGCCATTTAATCAAATTCGGTGTTGAATCAGGCAATCAGGAAGTTCTAACTGCCGCAGGAAAAGGAATTACCTTGGAACAGACAAGGACTGCATTTAACTTATGTCGCAAGATTGGTATTAACACACACGCTCACTTAATGCTCGGTATGCCGGGAGAAACAGAGGACAGCTTGAATGATACCTTGAAATTGGCACTTGAAATTAAACCAACCACGGTCACATTTGGCATATGCACCCCATATCCTGGAACCCCGCTCTTCAAAAAGGTTTTGAATCAGGATTCGAGTATCGGTGACGGTTCCGTGGCCGCAGCGATGGAGAGTCTTCACGTCGAAGGCGAGTTTAATCATCTGTACAGTTCCGTAAACTCAGCTATGTTAAAGCACACCCTGAAAAAGTTTTACAGAAGATTCTATCTGCGTCCCGGATATTTATTACGTAGCATGTTGCGAATACGTAACCGCAACATGCTGCGTAATGCAATAATAGGCGGGCTTAATGTATTTTCTTTTTCGACAAACAAGAAGGAGGGCTGATGCCGTCTGCGGATATACTTGCATCTAAAGCCCTTGAGACCATACCGAGGATACTCGGCCTTTGTGACAGAAAAGAGAATTCCCCCACCTTGGGATGCTGCGACCGCACGTACTGGCATTACCGTCTTATAGATATACCTAATGCTCGTTATCAGGAAGCCGGCTTGCTCTTCGCGCTTGCCTATTCCGTAAAGTTACCCGGAAATTTTTTTTACGGCAGTGCGATGCTTAAGACATGGACTAAAGATATCTGGCGCTTCTGGCTCAGGAGACGAAACCGTGATGGCTCCACAAACGAGGTTTACCCATATGAACGGAGCTTTTGCTCAACGGCGTTCTCGACAGCTGCCTTTGTTGAAACAGTACTGATGCAAGGTGGTGCGGAAGAATGGGAAGAAGAGATTAAAGAATGCGAGTCAACAGTCCTCTGGCTTTACAGAAACAGAAATGAAGAAGTTGTAAACCAGATGGCTGCTTCCCTTCTGGCGCTTACCGGTTTTTCGGTACTTACTGGCGACAACAGATTTGCAGGAATGGCCCGCGAGCGTCGGGACAATGTCATTTCCCTTGCTGATAATAATGGTATCTTCCCGGAATATGGAGGTTTCGATGCCGGGTATCAGAGCATAACCATGAGTGCTCTTGCCCGGACAATAGCCTTGTCCGGCGGGGATGGGGATTTGGAAGAGATACTGCGTAAGGGCGAAAGATTTCTTTCTGGCAAGATCGATCATGACGGACGGACCGATCCTTCCAAAAACAGCAGAGATACACAATATATTTACCCGTATGCCCTTGCGGTAATGAAAAGCGAACTACTGGACCGTCTTACAAGAGGGATCGAAGGCGGGACTGTTTTAAATCCAACATGGATGGACGACCGTTATTGTATTGCGTTTGCTATCGATTATCTCTTGTCCGCAGAGGAACTTGTCAAATGCTGATGACGACCTTCAGGCTGATAGTATTGCGTTTGTATAACGTCAGCTTTGGGAGAAGCGCATTTTTTAGCAAACTACTGAGGTTCCTGCTTCTCAAAACGCTCGTATACTCAAAGAAGACCGGAGAAAAGTATGTTGCTTCATCAAGATTTTTTGATCTTAGAGAGCTTACTAAGGATGAATCTAAGAGCAACAACAATTGCTGAGGTAAACCGAATATGTGCGGGATTGCAGGTTTAATAGGTTTTTCTGCCGGTAACGGCACAATGAAGCGCATGCTTTCCACCATGGTTCACCGCGGACCGGATGGGTCCGGGATATGGAGCGATGGGAAAATGGTGGAATTGGGTCACAGACGCCTGTCAATAATTGATCTATCCACAGGGGCTCAGCCCCAAGTAAGTCCTGATAATAGGTTTGTCATTACTTTTAACGGGGAGATTTACAATTACGTTGAGCTTCGTCCTGAATTAGAGAGGGATGGATGGCATTTCCGCACTACATCTGATACTGAAGTACTTCTTGCAGGCCTTACGATGCACGGTGCTGAGTTCTTATCAAGAACCGTAGGAATGTTTGCCTTCGCATTGTGGGATACTAAAGAGCAAACGCTTCTGCTTGCGAGGGACAGAATTGGGGTAAAACCGCTTTACTATGCCGCGCCGGCGATGGGGAAGATTGTATTCGCATCGGAGCTTAAGGCCATGCTTTGTGTAGAAGATATCCACCGAGAGATTAATCCCGACGCCCTTGATTCATATCTCGCCCTTAGGTATGTGCCTGGTCCAAGTACAATGATAAAGGGCATTTTCAAGTTCCCGGCAGGTCACTGGGCCATTTACA
Source organism: Nitrospirota bacterium (assembly GCA_016214845.1). Taxonomy (NCBI): domain Bacteria; kingdom Pseudomonadati; phylum Nitrospirota; species Nitrospirota bacterium. Next base: position 94,604 of record JACRMS010000005.1, read on the forward strand.
AAAACGGCAGGCTGGAATTTACCAGATACTGGGATATAAATTTCAACTCTTTCAATACTGACCTTGAAGGCGAAGATGACATCACATTGGAAGAACAATTTTTGGACAAATTACGCGAATCGGTACAACTTAGGATGAGAAGCGATGTGCCATTCGGCGCTTTTTTAAGCGGGGGGGTAGACAGTGCAACAATCGTAGGTCTTATGTCGCAACTGGGGACACAGCCGGTACGTACATATTCGATAGGTTTTGATATGCCGCACAGCGAGCTTGATGCCGCTGAAAAAATAGCTGGCTACTTCGGCACAGAACATACGGCGATATCCCTTGTCCCTGATGACTTGCGATGTTTGCAGGATGTTGCATGGTTTATGGATGAGCCCTATGCAGACCCGATTGTTCTTGCGATGATGAGGTTGGCACAAAGGGCATCCGGCGACGTCAAAGTTATACTGACCGGAGAGGGTGCTGATGAGCTACTGTCGGGTTATGTGCATCATCCGCATTTAATAATGATGGAACGGCTCGCTTCGCACCTGCCTGTCAGTTTTATCAAAGGGGCATCAAATCTTGTCAAAGCTATGCCTATGGTGGCCATAGATTATCTATTCAATTATCCCGCATCTCCAGGTGAAAAGGGACGTGAAAGGCTGTCCGGGCTATTAAAAGTTGCGGATAACGAAATAGATAGATACCTCGCATATATTTCTCTTTTTACATCCTCCGACAGGCGGAAACTTTATACAGATGAATTCATCGGTACTCTGGCAAAAAACAGACCACTCCATGAGCTTGTCCAATCCGTTATGAAACCGGGAAACGGAAGAAAAGCGATTGACAAGATACTGGACTTTGAATACAGGATATGGCTGCCCGACAATATCCTGTTTAAACAGGACAAAACTCTGATGGCATATTCCGTTGAGGGACGGGTTCCGTTTTGCGACCATCGTCTTGTTGAATTCGCTGCATGTTTGCCGATGCGTTTAAAAACCGGCAAAAAGAGGAACAAGGAGATTTTGCGCCGTGTAGCTGGCAAGCTTATCCCCCCGGAAATTCTCACGCAGCAGAAAAAAGCTTTCATGGTGCCCCTTGACGGTGCTTATGGCGCAGTGCTGAGAGAAATGATCTCAGACATGCTTCTAAGTTCCTCTTTTAGAGAAAGGGGTATTTTCAGGATAGAGGCGGTTGAAGACCTGGTAAAAGAGTTCTCACAATCACCGTTTCTTGTCGGTAAGCAGTTGATGTCACTCGTAATGCTTGAGTTCTGGCTGGAAAAAGTGCTAAAATTTTAACCCTTAAAAGCAAAATCTGATATATTGTAAATCTTCCGAAATAACGGAGGGGAAATGGCAACTATAGAGGATGTAAGAAAATACTGGCAGGAGCATCCGCTGTTGAGTTATGAGCTTGATAATCCCGGTTCTGAAAAGTTTTTTAAAAATTTAGACATAGCTAAAAAAAATGATGCGGAAGCTTTTGCTATGACCTACTGGGCGTTCGATAAGTTTGCCGGCAAAAGGGTGCTGGATGTAGGCTGTGGTCCAGGCTGGTATACGGTCAATTATACATTAGGGGGCGCTGATGTATATGCTGTAGACCTTACACCGATTGCCGTCGAGATTACAAAAAATCACCTCAAATTCAGAAATGTGCAGGCTGTTGTGAGAGAAGGAAGCGCCGAAAGTCTGCCTTTTCAGGATGGCATGTTCGATCTGGTAATTTCGTCCGGGGTATTGCACCATACACCTGATACCTTTAAGGCTTTTGAAGAGTGTTACCGGGTTCTTAAGCCCGGTGGAGAGTCGAAAATTACTTTGTACTACAAAGGGTTTCTGCACAACAAGATTATTTTTTTCTTTACAAGGCTATTCATGAGGCTATTATCTGTTAAGCATCCCGGCGCCGATCTTGCGGAGCAAGCAAAAGACATAGATGATTTTATCCGACAATATGATGGTGCTGATAATCCTGTTGGGATAGGCAAGAACTCAAAAGAATGGAAGGTGCTTCTTGAGAACGCTGGGTTTATTGTAGATGGACATGAATTGCATTTTTTCCCTAAGAGATTTTTGCCGTTGAATAAGTATATGCCCTTATTTATCCATCGGCTTCTGGACAAGTTCTGGGGTACAATGATTTATTTTTACTTAAGAAAACCATTGTGATAGACGCGAAAATGATTAAAAAGACCGTTAAGTGCGTTAGTTGCTCTAGCGAAAATGCTCGTCTTTTGTACCATCTTGATTTTGCCGATATTCGGCGATGCCGGGTCTGCGACCTCGCCTTTCTTGATCCGGTTCCACAACAAGACTTTCTTGAAGATTTCTATAACAATGAATCTTATTTCACAAAAGACCATCTTCCCTATTTCGGTGAATGTTTCAAGGGATATTCCATGGACAGCATTACGATTCGAGATTTTCGGAAGGTATTGAACCGTCTTCCAGATATTCCTAACGGTAAGCTTCTTGATATCGGCTGCGCAACCGGGGTGTTTCTCGACCTTGCCCGTAAGAAAGGATGGAACACAAGAGGTGTCGAACTTTCCAAATGGGCAAGTGGATATGCACGGGAAAACTTCGGACTTGACGTTTTTACAGGGACACTTGAACAGACATACTTCCCTGACCAATCTTTCGATGTAGTAACAGCGTGGGACGTTTTAGAGCATCTTCCAAATCCGGTTGTTTTCCTGAAGGAGATAAAGAGAATACTCAAGAAGGATGGAACACTCTATATAAATACCATATGTTACAGGAGCATCCTGAATTATGTCGGTCATCTGGCGTACAGGTTAAGTTTCGGCAGAATAAAGTACCCCCTTTATCATCTTTACGGGATCCACCACATTTATTATTTTTCGAGGAAGTCTTTGACCTGGATGATCGAGAACAGCGGGTTTAAGGTAACTGACATAACAATGGCTGAATATCAATTGGAGCGAGTGGATACGGTTCCATCTATTATAAAGGCCGGGATGTATATTTTATATATGATACAGGGAATCACAGGGTTGAAGACGGTAGTGACAGCGACGGCTATCCGTCAATGAAAGGGCTTTACTGAAAATATATATAACAGGACCCCCGGTGCGATTTCAAACATTCGATCGGCATTAATAACTACGAAAGCTTATGAACCAGAATAAAGTATCAATAGTAATTCCTGCATACAATGAAGCGTCTGTTATCGGAGACGTTGTCAGGAAAATCAAAGCCGTTGATCCTTCGTATGAGGTGATAGTTGTTGATGACGGTTCCCAGGATGGCACCTCCAGTATTGCACAGGATGCAGGAGCAAGGATAATCCGTCATCCTTATAATATAGGCAATGGCGCCTCGATCAAAGACGGCGCGCGCTGCGCATCAGGAGACGTAGTAGTGTTTATCGATGGTGATGGACAGCATCCTCCCGATGAAATACCGCGACTACTGGAATGGATAGGGGAGTATGATATGGTTGTAGGTGCCCGTACAAAGAAATCCAGGACCTCGAAATTCAGAAACATCGGCAACTCCATGCTCATCTCAGTCGCTCAGTGGATAACAGGAAGAAAGATCGATGACCTGACGAGCGGTTTCAGGGCGATAAAACGTGAACATCTTCTTGAATATCTGCATCTGTTCCCTGCACGCTACAGTTATCCAACCACGATAACAATAGCTATGTTCCATGGAGGCCATTTTGTCAAGTACGTTCCTATTGATCTTATAACGCAAAGGGAAAATGGGAAAAGCAACATCAAACCGTTTAGGGATTTTTTTAAATTTATAGCTATCATATTCCGCATAATCATGCTGTTCAGCCCCCAGAGGCTTTTCGTTCCGTTGGGTGGATTACTTTTTCTATTAGGTGTGCTTGTAAGTGGTTTTCAACTATGGTTGACCGGTGGTATTCAGGCTGCAGGTACAACTCTTCTTTTGTCCAGTATATATATTGCGTGTTTCGGGTTGTTAGCCGACCAGGTCGTACTTCTGCGACGCCAAAAGAAAGAATAAAAGAGATTGACAAGAGAGTTATATGTTATTAGAGACAGTTAGCTTTTTTGCCTGTTTTATCATTCTCGCATTAATCGGGATAGGCCCTGCGCTGTTATTGGTGTCAACAAAGGGGGAAAGGCGTATTATTTACGCATTCGGCATAGCCCCTGCTTTGGGTATGTCCATAATCGCGCTTACAGGGTTCCTGCTTGTGAGATATATGGCCCCGATAAAGACATGGGCTGAAATTGTAACGGCACTGCTTGTGCTTGTAAGCTTTATCATCCTCGCTAATGATTGGAAACTTAATCGTCGCGACTATAGCGTATTCACGGACGGACGTAGAGCCGTTGTTGCCGCGATTTTCCTGTTTGTTTGCACGCTGATACTGTCAGGGACAATGCTGTCCGGCGGCATGCAATATTCAATCTTTCTCAATAACGCAACCGATGCCTTTACTTATATGTCAATGGCAGAGTCTCTAAGAGTAGTCGATTGGCAGACGCTCTTTAATGGAGCAGATATGAGGAATCTTCAGGGCGTAGCAAATTTAGCGGAAAAATCGCCAGCAGCTCTTTTTTCTGCCCGGTTTATTCTTATGCCATACAGGTTGGGCTCGTGCATATTACTTGGCTGGGCATCGGAAATTGTCAATATCCCTGTATATGCGTTTTATTATGCTTTCAATCTCCTCTCTTTCGCCGCCGCTATTCCTGTATCGCTGTCACTATGTGCCCGTCTGGGCTTGAAGCTATATATGCGTCTGGGGGTCGCCGCCGCAATAGCTCTGGGCTTTCTCCCACATTTCATACGCGAGCAAGACATATCGAGCCAGATGAATTCCATCCCCTTGTTTCTTCTGGTCGCATTTGCCTGGATGCAGTTGGAGCATGAGCCTTTACGGAAAATCTCCAGAGCCAGGGTCCTTCTTGCTGTCTCAATATCGGCTATCATGTGCTATTATCCGGAAACCCTGTCGCCCCTTGCGCTTTCTTTTGTCATTTACTATGCACTCGGCATATTGTACAAGACCGTAAGTCCTATTGAGGTACGTTATCATATTTATACTATTGTCCTGATATTTATTATTTCTATGGGCCAGGTCGATTATCATTTAAGGAGCATTTCACTGGGATACGGAAATATATTCAACTCCGTTCCATATACTACTGAATCACATATCCTTACTTTTCTTGAGAAGGACTTCTTTCTCACAGCGTGGGGACTGTTACCCCTTATGAGTAATTTGGCAAATTTGCCCAATACTAACTTTTGGGATCTATCTGCTGCCAGGAATTTATATTATTCACATGAGGGAATAAAAACTTTGCTCCACCTTGTCGGCGGTATATTAAGCCTATCATTAGTTAGTGCGTTAATACTTATGACTCGTAAAAAAAATGAAACTGCAGACAAGATAGTCTTTTCATTCATTGCCGCCTCCCTCATAACTTTTACTATTTTTTATTTTAGAAATAATTATTATCCCGCCGGAAAAGCCTTAATGTTATTCTATCCTTTTTATTTTCTTGCCTTGCCGTTATTACCGAAATATTTGTCTGACTACAAATACCTTGCGTTTAAACCAATAAGAGTCTTTTTAAGCCTATTAATTACCTTATGGCTGGTTTTGCAATCAGCTTTGGGTTTCAATTGGATTGATATGGCGCGATATCAGAGAATGGTTATCGATGTGGTATCGCAGCCAAAACCAGAGCAGTATGATATATCTGCTATAACGGATTACCTGGATAAAAATCCGCCCAGCCTTTTACTGGTAAACATTCCAAGAGTAAAAACATGGGCATTTCCATACTATGCAATTTTCGTATTCAGCAAATACAGGAGTTATTTTCAGGATGGCATAATCATCGATAACGGGTTTGACGTCAACGACAATTTTCCGGCCGGTGGGCTTACAGAAATGCCGGACTATGCTGTTATAAGTAAATCAGTAGATTATATCGGACCTAACAATCTTGGAGCAAAGCTATCAGAAACCAATGACATAGTGTTGTACAGAATTACCACTGAGGATATAGGCGAGCTTATGAAAGTACCAGTACGAGCTAATCACAAACAGTACAATACAACAAAAAAGATGGGCACTTAAATGAAAAAGAGGATGGTTCGGTTAATAGGCTTATTCTTTATTATATTGTTGGCTGCTGCATGCAATAAACCAGGGGATAAAGCAGGTTCTTCAATGTCGTTTCCGGTATTCATTCCTCCCGCGTTGCAAGAGTTTAAACAGGATATAACCGTTTCCACGTCGCTTAAATCCCTTAAGGTAAATGAGGCAATGACGCTGCCGGTAACCGTAAAAAATATCAGCAGGGAAAAGTGGCATACATATGACAATGCAGTGGGGAAAAATCACGTTCATCTCTTATACTATTGGATCGACGAATCCGGTAATTCCATAATAAAAAACGGGGGATATCTTAAAGAAGATCTGTCCCCAGGTGATTCGGAAGTTATAAACGCGGAGATTACTGCTCCTGATAGCGCAGGCAAATATACTTTGAGATTTACTATGGCACAGGAGGATGTCGGCGGAATCTTTATCAATAACGGTGCAACGCCGCTGGATATTTCCGTTAGTATTAACTAAATCGCCTCATTTACAGTTCAGCATATGAGCGGAATGGCTTTCTGCCCGTTCTCATACAACTAAGCAGGCGTTCGCAATAGCAGCAGCCAGAATCTTATAAAGAGGGAAATGCACAATTTGAAACTCTCAATTGTCATAGGGACATATAACCGGATCGGGCAGATTAAAAACTGCCTTGAAAGCGTATTCAGAGAGACCTCGATCGGGGCAAAGGTATACATAACAGACGCCGGCTCCACTGACGGCACAATCGACTATTTAAAATCTATTGCATCCGATAAAGTCATTCCGATCTTTGCGGGGAAAAAACTGGGACAGGCAAAGGCGTATAATGACGTTTTCAATCTCATTGACACCCCTTATGCCTGCTGGTTGAGCGATGACAATGTAATTGTAAACAGAGGGCTCGACATAGCGCTGGATATCCTTGAAAACGATTCCGGCATAGGTATGGTGGCTTTGAAGGTGAAGGACCTGGAAGGCCCATTTACGGATGCTCCTTATATCGGGGGGATATCATCCATAGGGATACTGAATGTCAATCAAGGTATGTTACCGACGGCCGTTTTGAAAAAGGTCGGGGGATTCAGTGAAGAGTTTCAGGATTACGGAATAGATCCCGACATCACCGCTAAAGTGCTTTTCGCAGGTTATAAAATAGTGTATACAAAAAAAGTTGCAATCCATCACTATAGAAATTGGGCTACAGACACCAATTCTGAAGAATACGATAAATTACAGAAAAAGCACAGACGGTATTATGAATTGTATAACGAAAAATATCTGAGACATACAGATAACGGGAAAACCGATATGTTGAGACAGGGTTTTATTGCCACATTAAAAAAAATCTCATCAACTGGAATTTATAAAAGCCGCCTAAGGAAGAAGAGTGTTGTTCGCGACTTTAATAATATTTTACAAGGGAAATATATTAGTTTTTTTGATTTCTTATTGGCCATGGGCAAAGATTATCACCTTGTTCAATCATTGCGAAAAAAATCCACTTAGCCCTAAACAGGCCCGCAAAATTACATGAAGAAGATTTTGGCCTTTATCCCGGCGCGTGCCGGCTCAAAACGAGTACCCCAAAAAAATCTGAAACTGCTGAACGGCAAGCCCCTCATTGCTTATACAATTGCGGCGGCAAAAGCCGCTCATACTATTAACCGGATAATTGTTTCCACCGACTCGGAAGAGATCGCCGCAATAGCCAAACAATACGGCGCCGAGGTCCCCTTTCTCCGCCCTGAGAGCATCTCTCAAAGCGATTCCACGGAGATGCAGTTTTTTGAACATGCTCTGGGCTGGTTTATGGAGAATGAAAATTACGAGCCGGATTTAATTGTTCTTTTATATCCGACCTCGCCTTTCAGAAAGGCCGAGTCAATTGACCGTGCGGTGGAAGTAATGCTAAAACATCCCGAAGCGGATTCTTTACGCTCAATAAGACTGTGTTCAGAGCATCCTTATAAAATGTGGGTTATTGAAGGCAACTATCTCAAACCTTTCGTGAAAGGCAAGGATTCCAATATTCACACCCTTTCGTATCAGTTGCTGCCGACGACATTTATTCAAAATGCCAGTATTTACATCACTAAACCATCAACCATAAAAAACAGGAAATCACCAACAGGCGATGTGATAATTCCGTATATCATGGATGAGTTTGAATCTATAGATATAAATACACCGCTTGATTTTACGTTTGCGGAAGCGTTGATCAGAGAATGATTTAATGAATAAAAGTCTTACCGCAATCAAGGGGCTCGCCAAAAAGAGCCTGTTTCTGAGAAACGCCCATAGAAGTTATACCCAGAGAATGAACCAGCCTTCCTGGGCGCCAGTGCTGAAAAAAGACCAGGAAATATGGACTTCGGCCTTAAGACGGTCTGAAGGCGGGCCGAAAATACTCATTGCCACAAGCGTTGGCGGACATTTGGCCGGAACGATCCTCGAAAGCGTCCTTGCTGTTGCTTTAACGCTGAGAGGAGCTTCCATTGAGATCCTCTTGTGTGATTCCATACTCCCGGCGTGCCTTTCATGTTGGGTTGGATGGTATTCCGACCAGCAATATTTTTCCGAGCACGGACCGCAAAAAGATTTGTGCAGGGATTGCTTTAAACCCGCATATGAAATGTACCGTTCTCTCGGAACACATGTTCACCGGTACAGCGAATTCTTATCGCCGGGCGAAATAAGTGAAGCCGGGCGTATTTCCTCATCGGTTCCGTTTGATATGATCGGGCATTACGCGCTGAACGGCATAGCCGTGGGAGAGCATGCGCTTGCAGGGGCTTTACGCTTCTTTGCCCGCGGGGATGTCAATGGTGAACCTTATTCCGAGCGGATTTTAAGGAGATATTTGAAGGCGTCCCTGCTGACAACTTATGCAATGAACAATCTCTTGATAAAGCATCGATACGAATGCGCTGTATTTCATCACGGCATCTATGTGCCTCAAGGGCTCATCGGAGAAGTATGCCGCAGGGAAGGGGTTAGGATCGTTAATTGGAATCCAGGCTACAGGAAAAAGACCTTTATCTTCAGTCACGGCGATTCTTATCACCATACAATGATAACCGAGCCGATGGATAAATGGACGAACCTGAATTGGTCTGAAGGGTTGGAAGCCGGTTTGATGGACTATTTGAAAAGCAGATGGCAGGGAACCAAGGACTGGATATGGTTCCATGAAAAACCCGAGTTTGAACTGAAAAAAATCATTGAGGAAACCGGCATAGATTTTTCAAAACCATGCATAGGGATGCTTACGAGTGTAATGTGGGACGCCCAGTTGCACTATCCCTCGAACGCGTTTCCGAATATGCTTGAATGGGTCACGAGTACGATTGCTTATTTTATCAGACGCCCGGACCTTCAATTGATACTTAGGATACATCCGGCGGAAGTGCGCGGCACCCTGCCGTCACGTCAAAAAATGCTGGACCAGATAAACAAGGTCTACTCCGAAATCCCCAAGAACATCATTATAATTCCTCCGGAAAGCAGCATAAGCACTTACATGTTGATGACACAATGTGATACGGTAATTATTTATAACACCAAAACCGGGGTTGAACTGGCGGCCATGGGAATACCTGTAATAGTTGCGGGAGAAGCCTGGATAAGAAATAAAGGCTTTGCAATTGATGTTATCGATCCCCCTACATACTTTAAGCTTCTCGATGCGTTGCCGTTGAACAAAAAAATGTCGGACGAGGATATTCTTAAAGCAAAAAAATATGCATACCATTTCTTTTTCAGACGAATGATTCCTCTTGATTTCATGTCACCTACTGGAACCAACCCTCCCTTTAAGGCAGAGCTTGCCGATCTGAATGAATTAATGCCCGGCAAAAATGCGGGATTTGACGTTATATGTGACGGGATATTAAAAGGTTCAGATTTTATTTTCGATCCTTCAAGTTAACTCATCTAATTCCCCCAATGATTTTCATCAACTCACGTTTTCTCTCCCAGAATATTACCGGCGTTCAGCGTTATGCCGCGGAAATTTCAAAACAGATTAAAAGGCTGTATCCGGATACAGCCTTTATATCTCCCCTAAATACTATCAATAAAAGACTTTCAAAGGAGTTGACCCCTGCATCAATCGGAAAAACAACAGGTTCTTTATGGGAACAAATAGAATTACCCTTGCATCTTAAAAAGTTTGGAAGCCCGCTGCTTCTGAACCTCGCGAACACCGCACCTTTATTTTACAAAAATCAGATCGTCACCATTCATGACATGGCATTTTTCAGAAAACCGGAATGGTTTTCCAAAACGTTTTCCTGCTACTACAAGTTTCTAATTCCACAAATTGCAAAGAATTCTGCGAAAATTATAACAGTAAGTTATTTTTCCAGGAAAGAAATTGTCAGGTTATTGAAGGTGCCTGAAGAAAAAGTGCAAGTTATTTATAACGCTGTTTCAGAAAAGTTTTTACGCCCTTCAGAATACCCTGTCGACTTCGGCTATGGAGACTACATCCTGGCGGTTTCTTCTCTTGACCCGAGGAAGAACTTCAAAGCGTTGATATCGGCCTTCGATAGAATAAAACTACCAGGGTTTAAACTAATTATTGCGGGTGAAAGGAAAAAGATCTTTGCCGATGTGGAATTAAATAATTTAATTGATGAAAATAAAAAAATAATTTTTGTCGGATATGCGTCAGATGATGATTTGGCAAATTTATATAAGAAAGCCAGACTGTTCGTCTTCCCCTCTCTCTACGAAGGCTTTGGCCTGCCCCCGCTTGAGGCGATGGCGTGCGGTTGCCCTGTAGTCGTCTCCAACGTCGCGAGCCTGCCGGAGGTCTGCGGCGATGCCGCATATTATATTGACCCGTATAGTGAAGAAAGCATTGCCGTCGGAATGCATAGAGTATCGACGGACAATTCCTTAAGACAGGATATGATAAAAAAAGGCCTTGAAAGGGCGAAGATATTCAGCTGGGAAAAATCAGCAAGGGAGCATATAAAAGTTTTTGAAGAGGTTTTGCGCGGTTGAAGACCGCCGTCATCCACGAATGGCTTGTAAATTATGCCGGCTCTGAAAGGGTGCTGGAGCAGATCCTTCATATCTTCCCCGGCGCCGATCTTTTCTGCCAGGTCGATTTTCTCAAAGAGGGTGAGAGATGGTTTATCTTGAACAAGAAAGCAAAAACGTCCTTCATCCAGAAATTGCCTAAGGCTGAAGCTAAATACCGCAGCTACCTGCCGCTCATGCCCTTTGCCGTCGAACGGTTTCATCTGTCTGAGTACGACCTGATAATATCGAATTCCCACTCTGTGGCAAAAGGCGTCAGGAAAAATTCAAAACAGCTTCAGATATGCTATTGTCACACGCCGATGCGGTATGCGTGGGACCTTCGGGACCAGTATCTCAAAGAGACGGGGCTTGACTCCGGCATCAAGGGGGCCGCAGTCAAATTTATTCTGGACCGCATCAGGAAGTGGGACTTTAAAACTGCGCAAAGGGTGGATTATTTCATCGCCAATTCAAATTATATAAAGGACAGAATAAAGCGCGCATACGGCAGGGACGCAACGGTTATTTATCCGCCCGTGGATGTTGACAGTTTCAAAGTGAGTGATAAAAAAGATGATTACTTCCTTGCCGTCTCACGGATGGTCCCTTATAAAAAAATGGACATTATAGTTGAAGCGTTCTCTGGATTAGGGCTGCCTCTTGTCGTCATCGGAGACGGTCCCGATCTTAAGAAGGTCAAAAGCAGGGCGAAAAAGAACATCAAGTTTCTTGGATACCAGGAAGGAAGTGTGCTGGCAGAGTATATGCAAAAGGCAAAGGCCTTTATATTTGCTGCTGAAGAAGATTTCGGTATTGTCCCCGTCGAAGCTCAGGCTTGCGGAACACCCGTGATAGCTTATGGCAAAGGCGGGGTCACGGAATCGGTGGTCCCCTTCGGAGAAGTCAGAAGTCAGAAGTCAGAAGTCAGAAGCAGGGGCGTATTGCAATACGCCCGCACAGAGGAACCCCCTACCGGCGTCTTCTTTTATGAGCAAACATCTTCAGCTTTAATTGACGCTGTAAAGAGATTTATTTCCATTGAGGACAAATTTGATCCCTTTGAAATAAGGAAGAATGCCGAAAGGTTCGGCATAGAGAGATTCAGGAAAGAATTTAAGGACTTTACAGACAGGAAAATTTCTGAATTTTTCGGCGGATCAATATCTCTGCTCTAAACTCTACGCCCTCACCTCTTTGCTTTTCACACCCCCACTAACTCCTCAAGCGCCTTCAACTGTTTAGTCTCGCCCATGGCTACGAGTGTGTCGCCATTTTTAATCACGCTCGTGGAAGTCGGATTGAACTCCATCTCGCCTGATTCCCTCTTGATGGCAACGATTATTATCCCGAGCTCTTTTCTTATCCCGCATTCATCGAGTGTCTTGTTTGTGATTGAAGAAGATTCTTTCACTTTGATTTCCTCCATCTGAAGTTCGAGATTGCCGCTCCTTGTTGCAAACTCGATGAAATCAACGACTGCGGGTTTTAATATCGTATGGGCGATCCTCAGTCCTCCGATGTAATAAGGAGAGACAACGCTGTCAGCCCCTGCCCTGAACAGCTTTTGTTCCGCACCCTCATCGCTGGCCCTTGCCACTATTTTGAGTTTTGGATTCAGCCCTCTGGCGGACAGGACGACATAGAGGTTGTCCGCGTCCGTTGAGAGCACGGAGATCAGGCCGCTCGCCCTTTCAATCCCTGCCTCTTTTAACACGGCATCCTGGGTCGAATCACCCTGCATTGAGAGGATGTCCTTGTCAATGGAGGCAAAGACCTCCGGTATCTTCTCAATTATCAAAAAAGGCGCGCCGTGCTGCTGCATTTCCCGGCAGATTATTCTTCCCATCCTTCCGAACCCGCAGATGATGTAGTGGTTTTTTAATCCCTCTATTTTTTTGCTCAATTTTCTCCTCCCGAAAAGTTCTCTTATCTCGCCTTCAAGTAGCAGCTTGGCCCCGACCCCAAGCGCGTATAACATTGTTCCGACGCCGGAAAGTATCAGGACAATCGTGAAAGCCCTCCCGGGCGTTGACAGTCGGTGGACTTCCATGTATCCCACGGTCGTCAGTGTAATGATGGTCATGTAAAGCGAATCGAAGAGGTCCCATCTTTCTATTGCCGTATATCCGATTGTCCCAAATAAAATAACTCCGAGTATAAGAAAAAATAAAAGTGTAATTTGCTTATTTGGGTTCACGGTTAATTATAAAACCAAAACTCCCGGATTAAGATTATATAAATTGCTATTAGATTATACAGATATGGACATATTTTACAATGGCTTTGCCCGGTTGCCGGTCCATTTGCTTTTTTCATGTTATCTTTGCGAAAATATTTTGCATGAGCAAAAACATTGAAACAGGGGAGATCGTCGTACTTGTTACCGTTCCCAATGAAGATATGGCGGCCGCGATCGCCAAAGCGCTTGTTGAAGCAAGGCTTGCCGCATGTGCTAACATAATAAGGAGCATCCGCTCTATTTACACGTGGCAGGGGAAGGTTGAAGACGATCAAGAGGCCCTTATGATCATAAAGACAAAGATGAAACTTTTTGACGGATTAAAAGCAAAGGTCAAAGAAATGCACAGCTACGAGGTGCCGGAGATTATCGCGCTGCCGATCGCAGCGGGTTCTGAAGATTATCTCAACTGGTTGAGGCGCTCAACAGACTGAATGCGAATTAGTGTTTGTCATGCCTGAAGCCTGCCCTCGAAATTCGTAATCGGGGGTCTTTAATCGGGCATCCAAGAACTTCTTAAAAAGACTGGATTCCGGCTTAAGAACTGCCGGAATGACAGACAGATAAATTGAGTTTATAAACAAACTACAATTAACCAATGGAGGTTTTAGAATAATATGGAAGAACAGCTTGCGGAAAAACTGGAAGATTCATTACAGGGATATAAAAAGAAGATCCTGGAAATCAACAAGGGGTCCCTTGAGTGGGACAAAGACCTCATTTTTAAAGTCAGGACCCAGATGGGTTACGAAATTGATTATGACGCAAACCTGCAATGGGGATGCTCACCTACAGAGACCCTTTTGACAAGCCTTGCCGGATGCATGGCAATTGACGTCTTCTACTTCCTGAAAAAAATGAAAGCGGACATCACGGACTTCAGGATCAATTTTTCAGGGGTAAGGAAGACCGACCCGCCCCAGTATTATAAATCTATTCTGCTTTCGATAAACGTCTCGGGGAACGGGTTAACGCCGAAAAAAATGGACCGGGCAGTGTCCCTCTCTCACAGCAAATACTGCTCTGTTTACAATGCCCTGCGCAAAGACATAGAGGTAAAAGTAGATTATAAGATCAACGGCAACGGCGGCTAAGAAATTCCCAATTTTGTTTTAAGCCAGTTCTCGATCTTTTCCGTTATCGGATACATGCCACCCATGCATTCCGTAGAGGCGCATTGCATTGCCTCGCTCAACAAATCCTCGGGGACTCCCTCTACATAACCGAGTGTCTTGCTCAGGGTATATTTCAAATGCATGACCATCAGGGCAGGCTTGTCATCAATAAGATCAACGTAAAGCATATAGCCGTGAGTAGTGTCCACGGGCTGATCTTTAGAAGGGGTGCGGGGCAAAAATATCTTCGGCGTAATGTCCCACCTGATGTCCCCAACAAATTCTTTGTCATTTTTAAGAAAGTCTATGCTCAAAAGTTTCGCGTTTTCCATGGGGTATATCTTATATGAAAATATCTCGATTATCCACCTGCCCGGTTCTTATTGCCTTATCCTAATGCATGGCATATAATAACCTATATGAAGGCTGGGCCTTTTATAATTCGTAAAAGAGTTTACCCGGATGGGGACATTGTTGAAATTAAGTCATGGCATGTCGACATGACGCCGGATAAACCGCACGGGTTTAAATATTCACTTGTATATATAAGAGAGGGTAAACGGATAATCGGTTATGACAATGCTGAAAGAAAAGGAGACCATCGGCATGACAGAGACGAAGTATATCCCTATGAGTTCAAGGGCATTGATAAACTCTTTGAAGATTTTTTCAATGATGTAAGGAGGTCCAGAAATGAAGATTAAAAATGTAAGATTAGACATCCAGAATGAGGACGAATTTATAACAGAGGCAAAGAGCGCCATGAAGGCAGTAGCAAAAGGCAAGGCTGTAGTGCCTAAATCGGCAATCTCTTTTAAGTCCCTGAAGGTAATGAGAAAATTCATAACAGATGAACGGCTCAGGATATTGAAGGCAATAAAGAAGAACAAACCGGAATCCATTTATGAGCTTGCAAAGCTGTTAAAGAGAGACACAAAAAATGTATCAGACGACGTTCATTACCTGTCAGAGCTTGGATTAATTGAAATTAAAAAGACCAAAAACGGCAGGCAAAAGACAAAGCCGGTTGTAGAGTATGAAAAGATACTGGTTGAGATAATGGTGTAACCAATTTATTGTCTTGTCTTTCAGATAGGAAAGGGCAGGGTTGAGGGTTGAAGAGTTTTGGGAGTTGTACAGATGACATGTCAGGGTGGTGCCTGAAAGGTAAAAATATGAGTGGTGGTGCTTAATATTCATTTTCCACCGTGGTTTGAATTTCCTTCTGTAATACCAAAATGATAATGTCCTAAACAACCAAAATAAGAATGTCCGGATTTAAGATGCTAAACTGCCTTCTTTTCAATAAGGAGGTACGGTGACACGAAAGGACATTATCATGCTGAGCCAGAAGGAGTGGAAGAAG
>JACRMS010000006.1 GCA_016214845.1 Nitrospirota bacterium
GATCGTCAGTGAACTTCTTGTGAATTTGAGCCATAATCTAAAGCCTCCTTTTTGAGTTTTAGATTACAGCTTATCGAGGGTGTGCACTTTTAAATTTTAAATCTGCTCAAAAGTGTGCACTTTTAATTCTTAATTGACATGTATATAAAATATGTTGTGGCACAAATAAGAATGTGTTAAAATTTACCTTGTTTTAATCTCTTTAAATCTTTGGGGAGGAGCATTATTATGAATATCAAAAGAATAGGCATTATCACAAGCGGCGGAGACGCGGGCGGATTGAATGCAGTAATCAAAGGTGTGGCAAGAGAAGCGTACGCTTACGGTATTGAGTCCGTTGTTATTCCTAACGGATACGCGGGGCTCTATAACCTCGTTGAAATGGAGAATGTTGTCGTGCTTAACGCTGAAAGGGTAAGCCGTATCGAGGCGTCTCTTTCAGGTTCCGAGGCGGGACACTCGAGGGTAAAGATCAGCAAGATCAAAGACCCGAATACCTACGCAAGGATAAAAGAAGGGTTGAAAAAATTCGGCATCGACGCGCTTGTCATAAGCGGCGGAGATGACACCGGCAGCGTTGTTGTTGACCTCGGCGGACAGGGCATCCCCTGTGTGCACGTTCCAAAGACAATGGACCTCGACCTCCAGACCTACAGCGTCGGCGGTGATTCAGCGATCAACAGGATAGCAGTCATGACGCGCGATCTCAAGACAACAGGCATGAGCCACAACCGAGTAATGGTCATTGAAGTGTTCGGAAGATATGTTGGGCACACCGCGTTTCGCGGCGGCATCGGAGCGGAGGCTGACTGTATCTTGATACCTGAGATCCCCGTGGACTTTGATGTTGTATACGAGCATATCAAGACCACCTATTTCGCCAGGATTGAAAGGAGCGATGTCAAGGCAGGCACATATATGATGGTAGTTGCGGAGGGACTCCAGACAGCGTCCGGGGAACTGCTTTATGATGAATCCGCCGGGGTGGATGCGTTCGGGCACAAGAAACTCGCAGGCGCCGGGAAATATGTGAGACAGCAGATCGAAAAGAGAATGAAGGCTGACCCCGCGATACCCGATTTCATGAAGAAGGTCGGTATGTACGCGCCGGGCGTGTATGAGATACCGGAGGTAAGGGAAGTAGCTCCAAGCCATCTCGTGCGTTCCGGTCAGACTTCCGCCTATGATGTGAACTTCGGATACAGGGCAGGCGCAGCCGGGGTACTGATGCTGCTTCAGGGAAAGACAGGGAACACGGTTGTTGATGTGAGCGGAAATAAAGTGCTCTACATCCCGACAACAGAGGCGATCAAACGCAGAGAAGTTGATATAGCCGAGGTAGCGCTTTTTGAAACCCTGGGGATTTGCTTCGGCAGAAAACCTGAGAAGTGCGAGTTCGTGTGTGAAGCCGCGTCAATGCCGATAGAGAGACATGTGTAAATCAGATAATACGGTAGGGGCGGGTTTTAAACTCGCCCTTTTTTTATTAGGTTTAATAAATAGAACAACTTGTGTAATATATATCGATGCCCAAAAAGAACAACAACGAGATAGTTGGAATAATAGTCGGCGGCGGCCCGGCCCCGGGCATAAACGGAGTCATCAGTTCTGCGACAATCGAAGCCATTAACGAAGGCAAACAGGTTGTCGGCATAATGGGCGGGTTCAAGGCCCTTTTCGCGGGAGACCTGAATTGCACAATACCTCTTACCATAAATGACGTCTCAATGATACACGCGCAGGGCGGCTCTATTTTAAGGACGTCCCGCGAATATCCCGACAAGGTCAAAGAGAAGTTCAAAGTCCTGATGTCCACAATTAAAAAACTCGGCATCAATTATCTTGTGACCATCGGCGGCGAGGGCACGCTTTTCATGGCGAACTGGATTGAGAGGGAGGCCAGGGGATCTCTCAGCGTAGCGCATGTTCCAAAGACCATTGACAACGATATCCCTCTGCCGGGCGGCGTTTGCACCTTCGGTTATCAGACGGCCCGCCATCGCGGAGTGAACATTGTTGACAATTTAATACAGGATGCAAAGACAACAGGCAGGTGGTATTTTATCACCACGATGGGCCGGTATGCCGGGCATCTCGCGCTTGGGATCGGCAAGGCAGCCGGCGCAACGGTAACGCTTATCTCCGAAGAATTAGAGGACAACGTTTCATTTAAAAAGGTTGCCGACGTACTCACCGGCTCTATAATAAAAAGGCTCTCCATGGACAGGGACTACGGCGTGGCGGTCCTCGCAGAAGGGATAGCGGAGAAATTTGACCATGACGAGCTCTGCAAATACGAACAACTGGAAAAAGATGAGACCGGCCGGGTGAGGCTCTCAGAGATCCAGCTTGGAAGGATCTTGAAAAATTTTGTTAAGAAGACCCTTGAGTCCATGGGATTAAATATAACCATTGTAGACAAGACAGTCGGTTACGAATTAAGGGCTTCCGCCCCTATACCGTTTGATATTGAATACACAAGGGACCTCGGTTACGGTGTGGTCCGTTATCTCCTCAAAGGCGGCACAGGCGCGATGATAGTATTTGATGAAGGACGGCTCAGGCCGATCCCGTTTGTCGAACTGATGGATTACAACACCGGCAAGGTCAAGATGCGTCCTGTTGATCTGACCGCAGAGACTTACAAGGTTGGAAGAGAGTATATGATACGCCTTGAGAAAGAGGATTTCTCCGGCGATAAACTCGCCTGCCTCGCAAAGACCGCGAATATGAAGCCGGAGGACTTCAAGCAGAGATTCGGTTATGTAGTGTAGGACAAGAACGTAATCCCCCTCGTCGTATCTTCTAATTATTTTCACAAATTCATTTTCATCAATAACTATCCAAACACTTAGCAGCAGCTTTAAATAGCAATCGTTATTCAAATATATTTTTGCCATTAACATTTCCCGCATGTTCTTTAATCTTCCTTTAAGCTTTCATTTGTTAAGCTGGTGTCAGGATCAAAAAGGATGATGCTATAAAAACCTTATTAACAATTTTAAAATGCGAAAGGAGTCAAAAGATGACACGTATTAAAGTATGGGATGTTCCGACACGCTTGTTTCACTGGCTGTTGGCGGGCGCCTTCCTGGCGGCCTTCGGCATCGCACAATTTGTATCGGACAAGGACCCGCTGTTTTCTGTTCACGCGCTTCTCGGCCTTGTGATCGGTTTGATGGCGCTCCTCAGGATTATCTGGGGCTTTGCGGGTTCCAGATACGCCAAATTCAGCTCATTCATATTCAGCCCCGGAGAGTTAACCGGCTACATGAGAGACGCTTTCAGCGGAAAGGGAAAGCGGTATATAGGGCACAACCCCGGGTCCGGGTACGCTATTTTTGCTATGCTCGTTCTTCTGCTTGGGATCGTGACAACGGGCCTGCTCAGTCAGAGCGGAGAAATATTCGAGGGCCTTCATGAGTTCTTCGCATACGCCATGATAGCTATGGTGACCATGCATATACTGGGTGTGCTCTGGCATACGATCAGGCATAAAGAGAATATCACTTTCAGTATGGTGACCGGGACCAAAGAAGGCGTACAGAACGAAGGGATATTATCTGCCAGACCGCTGGCGGGAATCGCCTTCCTGCTCTTAACCGGACTTTGGTCAGCGGGTCTTTTCACCAGCTATGACCAGAACACCAGGCAAACTGTCCTGCCTGTAATCGGCACTGCCGTTCAACTAAGCGAGAACGAGAACAAGGCGGAAAAACATAAAGGTGTTCACAAAAAGCATCAGAAACACGATGACGACTAACTGTAGCGGATGTTAATAGTTGGCAAGTAAGGTAACGGCTCGATAATTAGAAGCGGATCCAGGCTTAACACCTGGACCCGCTTCTCTATTTCAGTTTAAACACACACCTACCCCCTCTTAATAGAGGGGAATAAGAAGAACAACCTGTTACCCTAAAATATCATCCGGCACTTTCTTCTCGACAACTACCGGCTTGACGGTCTTGTTCACAAGCTCTTTTGATCCGGCAACCTTCAGCTCTTTGAAGAGCAATTCGAACTTGTCTTCAAGCTCTTTCATGATCGGGCCTTTTACATTTGCCGGGAGGTCCCACCATTTTTTCTTTAAAGTGCCGAAGCCTTTTTTGCGTGTGCTGTAGAAGAACTGCTCGTCTGTCTGTCCTTCTTTTCTCTCTTTTGCGCACTCTGTTTTTAGATACGCATAAATTTCATCCCTGAATGACGCGGGCAGCGACTTGCTGTCGTACATGATGTTCTGAAATCCTGTTGCAAGGTGCACTTCAGATGTGGTTGTCTCAGGGAAAGTGTGGAACGCTTCGTCCGGCAGTGTTGACGCGCCGTGCTGGACCGCGCCTGAAAGGCCGTATTCCTTTCTCGCGACTTCGGAGATCTTTCTGAGCGTGTCAAAGTCGATCTTTACCTTTGCGAGCGTGCCGTCAGGAAGAACAACGCCGCCGTGCGCAGTGCCTGTCTGGACGCTCATCTTGCTTATGCCCTTGCCTTTGTAAGTTTCTTTGAAACCGTCAAGATACGCCCTCAGTTCTTCTGGCGTGCTGTTCTTTCCGCCGATCTCGCCGATCTCTCCTCCGACCGAAACGGTAACTCCCTTGGGCTCAAGGCTTCTGATATATTCCGTCAGCTCCGCTGCGTTTGCAAAGTTCGGCCTCTGCTGTTCTTTCAGAGTCGGTTTTTCAAGGTCAACAAGCGTGGATGAGTCAATATCGATGTTGTAGAATTCACCGTCAATGGCCTCCTTGATGAGTCCCTTGATGTAGTTCTTTTCAAGGTCAGGGCCTGACAGGTAGTTTTTCCTGATGAGCTGGAAGTGGTCTCCCTGGATAAAAACCGGGCCGGCAAAACATTCCCTGACCGCGGCAGCAAGAATAACAGCGGTATATTCAAGAGGCTTCTGTTTTGTATAACCGATCTCCGAGCGGGCTATCTCGAATATGAAGGCCCCGATATTTTTCTCGATAGCCTTTTTAAAAATGACCCTTGAAGTGTCATAGGTAAGCCCCCTGATGTTCATCGCGGGAACTGTAAAGCCGGGATAATTTCTCCCCATCTCTTCATAAAGTCCCTGGATGGATGAAGGCACCGCGCCCATCTGCTTGGCTATCTCAATGACAAGCCTCTGCAATGACTTTCTCTTTTCTTCGTCCTGGTTGAAGACCGCCTCGTAAATGAGGTCGTCAATGAGACCTCTTACTCCGGCAGCGTCTTTGACCTGTACCTTTCCGCCGCTGATGCTCACGCAGCTTTTCAGCTTTGCTAATACCTCTGACATATTGCCTCCTTCGTTTTAAATGGATTAATTCAAAATGGGACTGCAAATAACGTTTATGCCCTATGAAAAAATATCACAGAGAAATCATATCAAAAACACTTCATTCTATCAACAGCAAAATATCTGGCTGTGATAGCGCTTTGCCGCATATGCTGGTTTAAGAAAAATCCGGAGGGGTTGTGCTAATATAATCTCTTTATTAAGGAGATCATGGAAGAGCGGCTTCAGAAAGTATTGGCAAAATGCGGCATTGCCTCACGCAGAATGGCTGAGGAGATGATCCTTGAAGGGCTGGTGACAGTTAATGGAACCCCGGCGACACTCGGGATGAAGGCAGACCTTGAAAGGGACCATATAAAGGTGAGAGGTAAGCTCATCCGCAATGCTGAATCAAAGGTCTATCTGGTTTTAAACAAGCCGGAGAAATGTCTTACGACAATGTCCGATTCCGAGGGTAGACCGACGGTCAAGGATTTGATAAAGGGTGTGAGGGAGAAGGTTTTCCCTGTTGGAAGGCTTGACTATAATTCGGAAGGCCTCCTGATCATAACGAATGACGGAGAGCTGGCGAACGCGATACTTCACCCTGCCAAGAAGATCCCGAAGACATATCTCGTGAAGGTCAACGGATTCATTGAAGATAAGGACCTGGCAAAACTTGAAAAAGGGATCAAGCTTGACGACGGCATGACCGCTCCGGCAAAGGTGAAGAAAATTAAAAAGACGGAAGCTAATTCGTGGATTGAGATAACAATTTATGAAGGCAGGAAAAGGCAGATCAGAAGGATGATGGACCGGGTAGGACATCCGGTTATAAAGCTCAGGAGGATTAAGATTAACGGCATCTCTCTCGGCAAGCTGGAGACCGGCGCGTTACGCTTTCTTACACCTGGAGAATTGAAGAAACTGAAACAAGAAGTCGGAGTTAATTAGAGTCTGTTTATAACTTGCTATTTTTATTTTTGTCATGCCCGAAGTCTTTAATCGGGCATCCAGAACCTATCGGAAAGACTGGATTCCCGCTCAACAGACTGCGGGAATGACGGTTTAATGTTTGAGTTTATGGACAGACACTAATTAGTAAATCAAAGGAACGATAATGCTAAGAGATAAAAATTGCGGTGAAATCAGAGAGACGGATATCGGTTCAACAATCAATATTGCCGGATGGGCCAACAAATGGCGCGATCACGGAGGCGTGATATTTATTGACGTCCGCGACAGAAGCGGAATGGTGCAGGTGGTGTTCAACCCGGAAATCAACCAGGACATACATGCCCTTGCCCACAAGATCAGAAATGAATATGTCATTCAGGTCACCGGCGAAGTGAGAAAGAGGCCGGATGGCACTATTAACTCTTCAATCCCGACCGGACAGGTCGAGATCATCGCAAAAGAATTGAAGGTGCTCAATGACTGCAAGCCGCTTCCCTTCATGGTTGAAGATGAAACAGACGCCTCGGAATATCTCAGGTACAAGCACAGGTACCTTGACCTTAGAAGACCGCGAATTCAGAAAAACCTCATAATCAGGCACAAGGCCACAAGGAGCATGCGTGAATATCTCGATGCGCTTGGCTTCCTCGATATAGAAACGCCTGTGCTTACAAAGAGCACACCCGAAGGCGCGCGCGATTATCTTGTGCCGAGCAGGACGAACCCCGGACACTTTTATGCGCTGCCGCAGTCGCCCCAGATATTCAAACAGATACTCATGGTGTCGGGACTGGAAAAATATTATCAGATCGTCAGATGCTTCAGGGACGAAGACCTCCGGGCCGACAGGCAGCCTGAATTTACACAGGTTGACATGGAGATGTCTTTTTTGAACAGAGACGATATTATCTCGATTGTTGAGGGTATGATCAATAAAGTATTCACCGGGACGATCGGTGTGCAGATTGAGGTCCCTTTTCAAAGGCTGACGTATCGCGAGGCAATGGAAAGGTTCGGCTGCGACAAGCCGGACTTGAGGTTCTCGCTTGAGCTCAGAAACGTAAGCGACATTGTCAAGGAATCATCTTTCAAGGTGTTCCTCGACACAATTTCAAGAGGCGGCATTGTAAAAGGCATCAATGCGAAAGGCCTGGCAGGTTACTCGCGAAAAGAGCTTGACGATCTGACGAAAGAAGTCCAGGGCTACGGCGCGAAGGGCCTTGCATGGATAAAGATAAAGAACGGTTTTGAATCCCCGATAGCAAAGTTTTTCCCGGAACAATCTCTTAAGTCGCTTGCCGAGAGATTTGAGGCTGAGGATGGAGACCTGCTTCTCTTTGTCGCGGACAGCGAGAAGGTTGCCAATGACTGTTTATCGCGATTAAGGAATGAACTCGGTAAAAGGCTCGGCCTTATCAAAGAAGGCGTTTACAAATTAGTCTGGATAACTGATTTCCCTCTCTTTGAATGGAATGAGGATGAAAAGAGATTTGAAGCCATGCATCATCCTTTCACAAGCCCGATGGAAGAGGACATGGACGATTTTTTTTCTGCTTCCAACACCGAACTCTTAACTCCTAACTCTAAACTCTCTTCCGTCAGGGCGCAGGCATACGACATTGTTTTAAACGGCTACGAGATCGGCGGCGGCAGCATCCGTATTCATAAAAAAGATGCGCAGGACAGGATGTTTCAGCTTCTCAATATCAGTCAGGAAGATGCCAGCTCCAAATTCGGCTTCCTCCTTGAGGCCCTGGAATTCGGCGCTCCTCCGCATGGCGGAATCGCCCTCGGCCTCGACAGGCTTGTCATGATAATCGCGGGCGCTCAATCTATCAGAGACGTTATCGCATTCCCCAAGACCCAGAAGGCGATCTGCCCGCTCAGCAACGCCCCTTCCACGGTAGATGAAAAGCAGTTGAAAGAACTCAGCATCAAGCTGGATATAGTGGAATAAGAGGGCAGGACAATTACCCTTAAGAAAGTGGCGGAGTGTTTCCTTTCCTGTAACAGGCTTGCAAGTGTTTTGGCCGGGCAGTGACAAGGATCGCGCCTTCAGTCCTTCCCGTCTGCCCCCTTAAGGGGACGCCCCTTTCTATTTTATCTTGTCGATTTTTACATTCATAATTATTCTTTCTAATCTGATATAGTTAACTGAAGATCATGTACAACGTCACAGACACCGGAGTGTTAAAAACAGTTGAGAGTTGGTGTGTAACGATACCACTCCACGATAATGATAAACAGCCCTTTGATGAATCTACGGTTGATTCAATCTTGCAAGATATACTGCTTAACTATCCTGGTTTCAGTATTGCAAACTCTATGGGCTACTGGAAGGGCTCCGACAGAACGTACGTTGATAAAAATTATCAAATAATGATTGATGCAGTTCCCGACCAGTTGGAGGAATCCTCCAATTTTTTTGCAACATTAAAGCAAGATTTACAGACGCGTCTTCGCCAAGAAAAAATTTACATAACCAAACAAGATTCAAAGCAAGAGTTTCTGACCTTTCAAGAATTTTTCGACGACGTCGGCGTTCACGCGCATAGTCATGACTTAAGGCAAGAGGCTGCCGAGCTTGCGAAGAAGCTCGCAGGAAGTCTGGACTTTGTACTTCAGCGGTTGGGTTACGAAACTACAGCTCTTCGCCGAGATCATGAACAAAAGAAAATTATTTGGGAACGTAAACTATGTGGAATCAAAATAAGATCCGAATTTGATGATTCATATCCTGATGTCAACATAATCGCAGCAGATCAATTCCTCAATATTGGTAACGCCATTCTTAGTGGTAAACCTTTTGTGCTTATTGGCACTTATGAGTTTCAATTCTATATTTTGGAAAAAAAACGTCGACGCAGCCTGGTTAAAGTAAATGAAACAATAATAAACTCTGCAAAATATACCAAATACTTTTCTCCTATAGAAGAACCATTGAGCACGACAGAGTTCATCGAGGACTTTACGATGTCTGTTTTTGTAAATTGGCTCATATTACGGGACGAAGGCTTCTTGCCGAACGAGATAAAAATTAGCGTTGGTGGAGACGGGTCTTTACAGATTGGTTTGAGCGACATCGGTAGGATTATGCTTCATTGCCCGGCAGCTATTCCCGAAAAGATTGTGCAAACAGAAATCATTAGATGCTTGTCCATTGCCATAAATCATTCAGAAACTAATACTATTGACCCAATCGCAGTGCTACAAGCAAAAGCCAACAACAATTATATCCTTAAACGCGCGTTCGTGCGTAGCCTTTTAAGAAAAATACATGACCAAAAGAAAGAAATCTAATCAACAATCTGCTCATTTTAGTGCAACCTAATTATTTATAACTAAATCTATGCTACAGCGCCGACGGCTTCAACGTTACATCCCCCTACTGCAAAACCCCAAAAACAAACTCCCCTTCCTTTGCAATATGCCACTTATTCCCCGGCTTAAAATAAACAGTCCCTTTTGTCAGTTGTGTCGGCCCTGACGCATCATATAAAGAAAAATCATTTGTTTTTTTCAATGATTTTTGTATAGTAAACATGGGCTTTGTTTCAGCAATTTTAATAATCCGGATTTTAAAGGGGTTTTTCCGCACCAGTTCAAACGCAGTAAAAATATAATCGTGTATGCCGAAGAAAAAGTATTTACCATCTGTGACTAATCAACGTCTTTCATCTGAGCAGAACTATAAAAACTTATTGCAAGAGTTGAAAGGTATTCTTGCTAAAGCCAAATATGCAGCCTATAAAGCTGTTGACAATATCAGGGTGCAAACTTACTGGCAACTGGGCGAGCGGATCGTCAGAGAAGAGCTTAAACACAAAGACCGCGCTGATTATGGAAAGATATTAATTATAAATTTGGCTAAAGACTTAGACGTTGGTGAGCGGCTTCTATACGAAATAGTAAAGTTTTATAGAGTATATCCAATTATGCACACAGTGCGTGCAGAATTAAGTTGGAGTCATTACGGCCATTTAATTGAGCGTGAGAATAGCAAGGAACGAGCTTTCTATCAAAATCAGGCAATCTTAAACTCCTGGAGCGTCCGGGAACTAAAACGGCAAATTAAGGCCACTCTCTATGATAATACGCCACGGCAGGAAATCGAAGATATTTTTAAGACTAAATTGCCAGCAGTGGACACGCAGAAGGTTTTCAAAAACACTTACGATTTCCGCCCGTTTATAGAACTTCACCCTGAGAAAAGCGAAAAGGCCCTGGAAAACAAGATACTGGAAAACTTTGAAATGTTTCTGCGCGAGTTAGGTGAAGATTTCAGCATCTTGGGACGGCAGGTCCCGCTTAAAATAGACGGGGAGACACACTATATTGACATCGTTTTATATCATCGCGGCATTCCCTGCATGGTGCTTGTAGACCTTAAAATCGGTAAGTTGGATAGCCGTGACATTGGCCAGATGAATAAATATGTTGGCTATTATCGGCGCAATAAACAGTATACGCATGAAAAGGAAACGATCGGGCTTATTATTTGCCGTGAGGCTGGACGAGAAGAAATTACCTACGCCCTGGACGGATTGGAAGAAAAGATATTTGTAGCCAAGTATAAGGTAAAGCTACCAAGCAACGAGAAAATAAAGAGAGCGCTAAAGAAATTATGAAATATTGCACACAGCGTGTGCAGAATTTATTTGCGAATCCCTCCGGGCTTCTATACAACCAACATGATTAAAAAATACAAATCCGTTGCAGTCTATGCACGGGTATCAACCGACAAGCAAAAAGTTGATATGCAGCTCCAGGAGCTCAACGATTTTATTAAACGCTCCGGATGGAAGCTTTATAAGCAATACATAGATCACGGTTACACCGGCGCGAATACGAAACGTCCGGACTTCTCTAACATGCTGATCGATGCCAGACAACGGAAGTTTGATATCCTGGTAGTCTGGAAGCTCGACCGGCTGAGCAGGTCCTTGAAGGACCTGCTCAATACTTTAGACGACCTCGGGCACCTCGGCATTGATTTTATTTCTTATGATAATCACCTGAACACATCCACGCCGACCGGCAAACTTGTCTTTCAGATCATCGGCGCAGTTGCGGAGTTTGAGAAGGACATTATCCGGGAAAGGGTAAAGGCTGGGCTTAACAATGCTAAAAGCAAAGGGAAGCAGCTTGGGCAGGCCGACAATACCAGAGTTGATGAAAAGCAGTTGAAAGAACTGAGCATCAAGCTGGATATAGTGGAATAATACCTAAATCGATTGAATCAGCAAATAAAGATATAAAGATCAGGCAATCAGAAATGCCGTTTTATGCTTTAACTCTTTGAAATTTCGATGCATCCGGTTTAATGGCAATAAAAATAAGCAAAGATTATAAATTAATTTAAATTTTTATATTGACTCTGTATAACCTCTTTCATATTATAGGTACTCGTTAATTCTTCTTCATACGATTTTTTAAGGATTAATACCACAAACGGATTCTGCCTATTTAATTAATAGGAGTTTATTTTTAAAGAAACAGGTTTTTATTATCTTTCATAATTAAGTGAAAAGGAGACGCAAATGAGACTTGTATTGTTAGGAGCCCCGGGGGCCGGAAAAGGCACTCAGGCAAAAAAACTCATAGAGAAATACGGCATACCTCAGATTTCCACAGGTGATATCCTGAGAAAGGCCGTTGCAGACGGCACCCCGCTCGGAAAAGAAGCAAAATCATATATGGACTCAGGCGGACTTGTCCCTGATTCCGTTGTTATAGGACTGGTAAAGGAAAGAATTGCCCAGGATGATTGCAAGAAGGGTTATATCCTGGACGGCTTTCCAAGGACTACACCACAGGCCGAGGCGCTCGACAAAGTCCTGGTCGAGATGAAAGCCCCCCTTGATACAGCGCTCAGCGTGGACGTCGATATGGACATCCTCATGAAGAGACTTACCGGCAGAAGGACCTGCAAGGGCTGCCAGCAGATGTACAATATCTATTTCGGCGCACCAAAAAAAGAAGGCACCTGCGATAAGTGCGGCGGAGAGCTTTTTCAGAGGGCCGACGACAAAGAAGAGACGATAAAAAACAGGCTTGCCGTATATGAGAAATCCACTGCGCCCCTCATGGACTATTACGGCAAGAAAAACATACTGAAATCAGTCCAGGGGATGGGGAGCGTTGACGAGATATTCAATAAAGTCTGTAAGATTCTTGGATCTTAATATAACTAAACACAACTTAAGGAGGAAGAAATGTCATTAATTAAGCCACATGGTTCAGATAAACTGAATCCACTATTTGTCTATGACACGGCTGAAAATGAAGCCCTTCAGAAGAAGGCTGAAAAAATGGCTTCTATTGTTGTAAGCTCAGCTGCCGCAGCTAATGCAGTTATGCTGGGCGGCGGTTATTTTAACCCTTTAACAGGCTACATGAATAAAGCCGATGCTCTGTCAGTTGCCAATAATATGAAGACAACATCCGGTCTGTTCTGGCCTGTTCCGATTTTAAACCTGGTCAAAGAGACAAACGGCGTTAAAGCCGGTGATACCATAGCGCTTAAAGACCCAAACGTTGAAGGCAACCCAATTCTCGCGGTTATGGATGTGAAAGCGGTTGAAGAATTCAGCGACGCTGAGATCGAGTTGATCTCTGAAAAGGTTTTCCGCCCCAATCATAAGGAAGCACATCCGGGTGTTGACACATTTAAAGCCCAGGGCAAGGTTTGCCTTTCCGGTCCGATCAAAGTATTAAACTTCTCTTACTTCCAGGATGAATTCCCGGACACCTTCCGTACCGCAGTAGAAATCCGCAATGAAATTGCTGAGCGCGGCTGGAAGAAAATTGTTGCCTTCCAGACCCGTAACCCGATGCATCTGGCCCACGAAGAACTCTGCCATATGGCTATGGACCGTTTAGGTTGTGACGGCCTGGTAATTCACATGCTGCTTGGTAAATTGAAGAAGGGAGACATCCCTGCTCCTGTTCGTGATGCCGCAATCCGTAAAATGGTCGAGCTGTACTTCCCGAAGAACAGCGCAATGGTTACCGGTTACGGTTTCGATATGCTTTATGCAGGCCCGCGCGAAGGTGTATTGCACGCCATATTCCGTCAGAACATGGGCGCAACCCACTTCATCGTTGGTCGTGACCATGCAGGTGTTGGTGATCACTACGGTCCATTCGACGCGCAGAAGATCTTCGATGAAGAAGTGCCTAAAGGCGCCCTGTTGATCGAGATCTTCAAGGCTGACCACACTGCGTACTCGAAGAAACTGGGCAAGGTCATGATGATGTGTGAAGCGCCTGATCATACAAAAGAAGACTTCGTTCTGCTTTCAGGCACAAAAGTTCGTGAAATGTTAGGCAAGGGCATTGCGCCGCCTAAAGAATTTTCACGTCCTGAAGTGGCTGAAATTCTGATTAAATATTATCAGAGTCTCGAAAATTAAATTTAGGTCTTATTGCCCTTTTTGCTGAAATTTGTTTCGCCGAAAGGGGGTGTTAATCATAGATCAGTAAAGGCAACTATTTTTAGTTGCAACAAATTTAAACATAGCTTAATTTAAGCTGTAAAACCAAAAAAGGAGGTATTACAATGCCAAGTTTCGTAATCACAGAAAAATGTGACGGTTGTAAGGCACAGGACAAGACTGCATGTCAGTATATTTGTCCTCATGATTTAATGGCCCTTAACAGGGAAAAGATGAAGGCTTATAATCAGGAGCCGGAGCAGTGCTGGGAGTGCTTTAATTGTGTAAAAATATGCCCTCAGCAGGCTATCGAGGTGAGAGGTTATTCAGACTTCGTTCCACTTGGGTCCAGCACAATCCCGATGAGAGGCACAGACTCCATCATGTGGACGATCAAATTCAGGAACGGTGTAATGAAGAGGTTCAAATTCCCGATCAGGACCACCGTGGAAGGTTCCGTTGATCCTTATGCAGGAAAGCCTGCGCCGGACTTCTCAACAATCAAACAACCAGGGCTCTTTACCGCCCCGGCAAGAAAAGAATAATTAAGGAGGTGAACATATAATGGAAAAAGAAACTTGTACGTTTTCATATTGTAAAAAACCGGAAGTAACAGAAGTTGAATGTGATCTCCTTATCATGGGCGGCGGTATGGCAGGCTGCGGAGCAGCTTTCGAAGCATGCCGTTGGGCCAATGAAAAAGGACTGAAGGTTGTTCTCGTTGACAAGGCTGCAACAGACAGAAGTGGCGCGGTCGCAATGGGTCTGTCAGCTATCAATACATACATCGGCGAGAATAAATGCGAAGATTATGTCAGGTACGTAAGAAACGACTTGATGGGCATCATCAGGGAAGACCTCGTGTTTGACCTCGGAAGACACGTTGATGACAGCGTCCAGCTCTTTGAAGAGTGGGGACTTCCGATCTGGAAGAAAGGCGATGACGGATTTTCTCTCGACGGCTTCCAGGCAAAAGACGCAGGCAAGGCCTCTTTAAAAGACGGCGGCACGCCGGTCAGATCAGGTAAATGGCAGATAATGATCAACGGTGAGTCCTATAAAGTTATCGTTGCAGAGGCTGCAAAGAGGGCACTTCAGACCAACCGGGAGAAAACCGGAATGGCGCAGAACCACTTTGAAAGGGTATTCATTGTTAAGGCCGTAAAAGATACAAACGGCAAGAACGTAGCAGCAGCTATCGGATTCAGCACAAGAGAAAACAAGATCTATTCCTTTAAAGCAAAGGCAATGATCTGTGCAACAGCAGGAGCAGTTAACTGCTTCAGGCCGAGGTCGGTCGGTGAAGGTATGGGAAGGACCTGGTACCCGGTATTCAGCTCCGGTTCAGGTTATGCCTTCGGAATGCAGGCCGGCGCTGAGCTGACCCTGATGGAAAACAGGTTCGTGCCAGCAAGATTTAAAGATGGATACGGCCCTGTCGGCGCATGGTTCCTGTTCTTCAAAGCAAAGGCAACAGACAGCTTCGGAGAAGACTATTGTACCAATAAGGAATATTTTGACGACGCGGTAGCAAGATATGGAGACTATGCAAAGGGTCTCGGCACGGCCATCAGAAACCATCTCATGATGAGGGCCATGAAGGACGGCAAAGGCCCGATCCTTATGCAGACACCAACTGCTATGGCAGCTTTGGGTGCAGCTTTTAAAGAGAAGCTCGGTGACAAAGAA
Organism: Nitrospirota bacterium; assembly: GCA_016214845.1. NCBI lineage: Bacteria > Pseudomonadati > Nitrospirota > Nitrospirota bacterium. Next base: position 15,331 of record JACRMS010000006.1, read on the forward strand.
GGCGCCAAGAAGATGAAACATCTTGAGGCAGAGGCATGGGAAGACTTTCTTGACATGGCTATCGGACAGGCATCCCTCTGGGCTGCAAAGAACATTGAGCCGGACAAGAGCACTTCCGAGATCATGCCGACTGAGCCATATCTCCTCGGTTCACACGCAGGCTGCGCAGGATTCTGGGTAAGCGGCCCTGGCGATATCGCAGGCACCCCGGACCATTACTCCTGGGGCTATAACAGGATGTCCACAGTCCCCGGCCTCTTCATGGCAGGCGACGTTGTCGGCGCATCAGGCCACAAATTCTCATCAGGCTCACACTCGGAAGGAAGGCTGGCAGCCAAGTCTGCAATAGCTTACATCCTTGATAATGCAAGCTACAAGCCTTCGCCAAAGATGTCCCTTGACGAGATCTCGGCTGAGCTCTATCTGCCGTTTGAGATCTATGAGAAATACAAAACATATACAACAGAGCCGGGCGTCAATCCGCACTATATCGGACCAAAAGCTCTTCAGGCGAGACTGATGAAGATCGCTGATGAATACTTCGGCGGAGTAGCCACATGGTACATGACTTCAAAGACCATGTTAGAAGAAGGTTTAAGACTGCTTGAGATGCTCAAAGAGGATGCAAACAAGATGGCGGCATCCAACCTCCATGAGCTCTTAAGGTGCTTCGAGAACTACCACAGAATTCTGTCGGTCGAGGCACATGCAAGGCATATCCTCTTCAGGGAAGAATCCAGATACCCTGGTTACTACTACAGAGGCGACCACAACAAGATCGATGATACGAACTGGAAATGCTTCACAAACTCCAAGTATGATGCAGAAACCAATAACTGGGAGTTAAAGAAGGTCCCGTACGTTCAGATGGTTAAGTAAGTTGATGTCATTTGGGGAGGGCGATGCCCTCCCCAATCTTTTTCTTTCTTTGTGTCACCCTGAACTTGTTTCAGGGTCTAAGAACAGAGATGCTGATATATATTCAGCATGACTGCGTATAATTGCAAGATACAAATTGCAAATTGCAAAATCATAAATTTTTGTAATGTGTAATTTTCATGTTGCAATTAACAACCAAGTTGTATATATTCTTAATCCAATCAGGCAAGATGCCTGTCAAAAACAAGTAAATGTCACCCTGAACTTGTTTCAGGGCCTAAGAGTAGAGATGCTGAAATAAATTCAGCATGACAGTTTATGCGGCTTTTCGGAGTAGAATCATTTTACTGCCTAAAGGAGGAAAGACATGGCAGAGAAGAAAAAGGTATTAGTAATCGGAGGAGGCTTCAGCGGACTCACTGCTGCGGTTGAGGCTGCCGAGGCGGGTTTTGAAGCGGTCATCGTGGAGAAGACACCGTTTCTTGGCGGGCGAGTGACCCAACTGAACAAATATTTCCCGAAACTGTGTCCTCCCAACTGCGGGCTTGAGATAAACTTCAAGAGGATCAAAAACAATTCGGACATAACTTTCTACACCCTTGCCGAGGTCGAAAAGATTTCCGGACGGGAAGGCAGTTACGATGTAACCATTAAGGTCAGTCCGCGCTTTGTAAACGACAAGTGCACAGGATGCAATGCCTGCTATGAGGCGTGCCCTGTTGAGATGCCAAATGAATTCAATTTCGGCATGGACAAAACAAAGGTCGCCTACATTACGCACAATCAGGCGTTCCCTTTTAAATATGTCGTTGACGCCAAACATTGCAAAGGCGCTTCCTGCGCAAAATGCGTTGAGGCCTGCAAATACGACGCTATTCATCTCGACATGAAACCTGAGACAGTGACCCTGAACGTAGGCTCGGTTGTTCTTGCTGCGGGCTGGGATTCATACGACGTGTCAAAGCTGGATATACTCGGCGGCGGCAAGATCAAAAATGTGGTCACGAACATGCAGATGGAAAGGCTTGCGTCGCCCAATGGCCCGACAGGAGGCAAGATACTCAGGCCGTCCGACGGCAAGGAAGTAAAGAATATCGCTTTTGTTCAGTGCGCGGGCAGCAGGGACGAAAACCACCTGCCTTACTGTTCATACATTTGCTGTATGGCGTCCCTGAAACAGGCCACTTATTTAAGGGAGCAATACACTGATTCAAAGGTGAGGATATTTTACATAGACATCAGGACGCCCGGCAGATATGAGCAGTTCTACTGGAAGGTCAAGGAAGATCCCAACATAACGCTCACAAAGGGCAAGGTCGCAAAGCTTACTGAAGACCCGGCGACCGGCGATGTCATTTTGACGGCTGAAGACGTACAGGCCGGGAAAAAGATCACTGAAAAATATGATATGGTTGTGCTTGCTGTCGGTATGGTGCCGTCAACAAAGGCCTCAAAGATACCCGGCGAGATTTCATACACAGATGATGGTTTTGTAGTTGCCGCTACACTAAAGAAGGGCATATACGCTGTGGGGACCATGAAGAGCCCTGTTGACGTTTCAAAGTCAGTCCAGGATGCCACTGGTACCGCAATCAAAACCATTCAGAGCGCGAGGAGGTAGAGATAAATGGAAAAGAAGTTCGGGGTATATTTCTGTAAAGGCTGCGGCATCGGTGAATCCATAAATTTCGAAAAATTAAAACCAAGGGTTTCTGGAAAGGGCAAGGTCCCTATTGATATCATTAAAGAGCATCCGGTGTTGTGCAGTCCTGAAGGGCTTGAGCTTATAAAAAATGACATAGCAGCGGGTACAAATACGCTAATCATCGGCGCGTGTTCGCCGAGAGTAAAATATGAGGAGTTTGATTTCCCCGGCATGTTGACCGAGAGGGTCAATCTGAGGGAATTCGTAGCATGGACTGCGGAGCCAATGAGCGCTGACGCGCAGAGTCTTGCGGATGATTATATGGTAATGGGGATACTTAAGGCGCAAAAGGGCAACATGCCTGAGCCCAATATCCTTCCAGACCTGAGCAAGACAATACTTGTTATCGGCGGAGGCATGTCCGGATTAACATCAGCGCTTGAAGCTGCCGAGGCCGGATACCAGGTGGTGCTTGTTGAAAAAGAGGCGGAATTAGGCGGCTGGGGCGCAAAGCTCTACAAGGAAACGCCAAGGCAGTCCCCGTTTGACAAACTGGAAGAGCCGAGGATCTTTGCAAAGATAAAAGAAGTTGAGTCGCACCCGAATATAAAGGTGTTCAAATCCTCAGTCCTTGAAAAGACTGACGGGCAGCCCGGCCTTCTTGATGTTACTATCAAGACCAACGGCAACAGCGAAAGTATGAGGGTGGGAGCTGTAATAATGGCTGCCGGATGGAAGCCTTATGACGCTTCAAAGCTTGAGTATCTCGGATACGGCAAACCGAACGTCATCACAAACGTCCAGATGGAAGAGATGGCAAAGAAGGGGCAGATAATCCGCCCGTCCGACGGCAAAGAGGCGAAGAAGGTCGCGTTCATACAGTGCGCGGGTTCAAGGGACGCTAACCACCTCCCGTACTGTTCCTCATTCTGCTGCGCCACGTCCCTCAAGCAGGCAAAATACGTGAGAGAGAAAAACGGCGACGCGATCGCCATGATCTTTTATAAAGACATCAGGACCCCGGGACAGACCGAGATCTTCTATAAGAACATGCAGAACGACCCCGGCATAATGCTGACAAAGGCGGAAGTAACGGGCATAAGCGACGCCGGCAACGGCAACCTTTTCGTTGAAGCGGACAACACGCTCCTTGGAGAAAAGATAAAGGTTGAAGCCGACCTCGTTGTCCTTGCCACCGGCATAGTCCCTGCCACGCGCGCGCCGCAGGAATATCTTGACGGGCTTACAGAGGCGCAAAAGAGGGGCGATGCAGCAAAGCAAGAATATCTTGATAAGACATCAAAGCCGGACTTCATATTAAACCTTACATACAGGCAGGGGCCTGAGCTCCCGTCGCTTGAAGGCGCGTCCGGGTTTGCAGATTCCAACTTTATTTGCTTCCAGTACGAAACAAGAAGGACCGGCATCTACGCGGCAGGCTGTGTAAGACAGCCCATGACCATGGCGGATGCCGCGGATGACGCGGCCGGAGCGGCGATGAAAGCAATACAGTGCGTTGAACATGTTGCAAAAGGCATTGCTGTCCATCCGAGGGCCTGGGACACGACATTCCCTGACCCAATGATGATCAAGTGCACTTCATGTAAGAGATGCACAGAGGAATGCCCGTTCGGCGCAATTGATGAAGATGAGAAGGGCACACCGTTCTACAGGCTCAACCGATGCAGGCGCTGCGGCACCTGCATGGGCGCGTGTCCTGAAAGGATCGTGTCCTTTAAAGATTTCAGTGTCGATATAGTCGGCTCAATGATAAAGTCCATTGAAGTGGATGAAGACGAGTTCAGGATCATAGTGTTAGCGTGTGAGAATGACGCTTACCCGGCATTGGACAGCGCCGCCATAAAACGCATTCAGATAAACCCCAAGGTCAGGATCATCCCTGTCAGGTGCCTTGGCTCAACCAATCTGGTGTGGGTAACTGATGCGTTCTCAAAAGGCATTGACGGCCTTATTCTGTTAGGCTGCAAGTACGGCGAGAATTATCAGTGTCATTTTGTTAAAGGCAGCGAACTCGCAAACTACCGCTTCAGCAAAGTAAAAGAAACTCTCGACAAGCTCCAGCTTGAATCCGACAGGTGCCAGCTCTTACAGATCTCAATATCCGAGTATGACACCCTGCCCAAGCTGATCAATGACTTTGTTGAAAGGGTAGAAGAGATAGGACCAAATCCGTTTAAAGAATTTTAAAGACAGGGGTCAGGGATTGGGGATCAGGGATTGGTTTTTACTAACCCCTAACCCCTAAGCCCCAATCCCCGAATATGGAGGTTAATAGATGGCAGAACAAGTAATTAAGCCTGATTTAAATTTTATAAACGAGGTCATAAACGGCGGGGGAGAATCGATGAAGAAGTGCTTCCAGTGCGCGACCTGCACGGTCGTCTGCAACGTGACTCCCGACGACAACCCGTTCCCTCGAAAAGAAATGGTGTGGGCGCAGTGGGGCCTGAAAGAAAAGTTCATCGGCAATCCCGATGTCTGGCTTTGCCACCAGTGCAATGACTGCACGGCGTATTGCCCCAGAGGCGCAAAGCCCGGAGAGGTTTTGGGGGCCATCAGGAAGCAGTCGATAAAACAGTACTCAGCCCCGGCGGCCCTCGTAAATTTTGTGAACAGCAAGGTGTATATTCCAATCATGTTCCTGTTGTTAGCGGGCCTTCTTTCCGTGGCCGGCACGTTTGGGATCCATGATGGAGAAATTATTTTTACAAAATTCGCCTCGACAAAGTTTCTTCAAATTGTCTTCACACCCGTATTGCTTTTCGGCATTGCGGTCGGCGTTTTGGGAGTGAGGAAGTTCTGGGCTGATATGAAAGCAGCGACTGGGGTGAGATCAGGCGACCTGAAGGGCAGTGTCATGGAAACTGCAAAGGAAATCCTCAGCCATAAAAAGTTTACCATGTGCGATGTGAATGCCGACAGGTTCATCGCGCACTTCCTGGTGTTCTACAGCTTCATCGCCCTGGGCATAGCAACAGCTTTGGGGGTCCTTTATATCGATATCCTTCACATGGAGTCTCCATTCAGGCTTGGCTATGGCACACCCGTTAAACTCTTCGGATTCATTGGCGCAGCCGGACTTTTTACCGGAGCTCTCCTGATGATAAACAACAGGTTTAAGCACTCGGCAAAGCTCGGTCTCGGCAGCTATTTCGACTGGCTCCTGATAACAATTGTTACGGTCATCATGGCGTCAGGCATCCTCGCGTGGATAACAAGGCTTGCGGGTGTTGCGCCTGTGGCTTATTCGATTTACTTTATTCATCTTGTTTTTGTGCTGTCACTTTTCCTGTACCTTCCATTTTCAAAGCTCGGCCACCTGTTTTACAGATCGGCGGCAATATGCTTCATGAAATATTCGGGAAGAGAGAGAAAATAAAGCAGGCAGTCAGAGGCATGACATTGCCATTAATAATAAATATTAAATCTCAAACTTATTAAAAGGAGGTAACGATATGAGCAGTACAATTTTGTTTGCGCTTTTTTGCGGTGCACTGGGCGTTATATACGCTATTGCAACAGCAGTCTGGGTATCAAAGCAGGACGCGGGAAATGCCAAGATGCAGGAGATTTCCAATGCGGTCAAAGAGGGCGCATACGCGTTTCTTGCACGTGAGTATAAAACAGTAGCGATAGTTGCGGTGGTTCTGGTTGTAGCTATCGTAGCGATGAAGCTTGGTGTCTGGACGGCCATGGGCTTTATCATCGGCACAGTCGGTTCCGCACTCGCCGGTTTCGTAGGAATGTGGGTTACTGTAAGAGCAAACGTACGTACAACAGCGGCTGCAAGCAGGGGGCTTCAGGCTGCGCTCGGCCTTGCCTTCAAGGGCGGATCGGTTACCGGCGTTATGGTCGTCGGTCTTGGAATCATAGGCCTTGCAGGTTTTTATTTTATAGCAAAACAGTCAGCCCCTGATCAGGCATTCCATGCACTGATCGGTCTCGGCTTCGGGTGCTCATTGATGAGCGTGTTTGCCCGTATCGCAGGAGGTATTTATACAAAGGCTGCTGACGTAGGAGCTGACCTTGTTGGAAAAGTTGAAGCAGGAATTCCTGAGGATGATCCCCGAAACCCTGCAGTTATTGCTGATAACGTTGGCGACAACGTAGGCGACTGCGCAGGCATGGCAGCAGACCTTTATGAAACATACACGGTTACGCTTGTTGCAGCGATGCTGCTTGCAAAGACTGTATTTGGCGCGGCAAGCCCATGGGTTGAATTCCCGATGATGTTAGGCGGAATATCTATCATCGCCTCTATTATCGGAACATTTGCCGTAAGACTCGGCAAGAGCCAGTATATAATGGGCGCCCTCTATAAGGGGCTTGCTGTTGCAGGTGTTCTTGCGGCAGTAGCATTTTATGTTGTGACTGGCAAATTTCTCGAAGGCCTTGATGCTGCATCGATAGCCGCGCATCCTTCATTTACACAGATGAACGTTTTTCTTATGTCACTTATCGGCCTCGCATTGACCGGCCTGATCGTTGGCATAACCGAATACTTCACTGCTAAAGAGTATGGTCCCGTGCAGCACATTGCAAAGGCCAGCTTGACCGGCCACGGCACAAACGTGATCGCCGGCCTTGCAGTCAGCATGAAGTCAACCGCGGCTCCGGTTATCGTTATCGTTGCTTCAATCCTTGGCGCTTATTCATTAGGCGGAGGGTTTGCAGGAGATTTAACGGGCGGCCTTTTCGCTATCGCACTGTCAGCGGTTTCGATGCTTTCAATGACAGGAATCGTAGTTGCAATCGACTCATACGGACCGATCACTGACAACGCAGGCGGTATCGCGGAGATGTCAGGACTGCCTGAAGAGATCCGTAACATCACAGACCCGCTGGATGCAGTCGGAAACACAACAAAGGCTGTTACAAAGGGTTATGCTATCGGATCAGCAGGACTTGCGGCCCTTGTTCTTTTCGCAGAATACTCCAGGTCGTTCTCCACACCCATTCTGTTTGACCTTTCAAACCCGATGGTTCTTGCAGGTCTTTTCATAGGCGGTCTGCTCCCCTATTATTTCGGCTCACTCCTGATGGAGGCCGTTGGAAAGGCAGCAGGCAGCATTGTTGAAGAAGTCAGAAGACAGTTCAGAGAGATCCCAGGCATCATGGAATACAAGGCAAAGCCGGAATACGGCAAGTGCGTTGACATCGTCACAAAAGGCGCTATCAAGCAGATGATGGTCCCTGCACTTATCCCGGTAGTTGTTCCTATCGCAGTTGGTCTTCTCCTCGGCAGAGAGGCACTCGGCGGAGTTCTTATCGGAAGTATCCTGACCGGACTCTTCCAGGCCATTGCCATGACAAGCGGCGGCGGCGCCTGGGACAACGCAAAGAAATCCTTTGAAGACGGCGTTACCGACGACAAAGGCGTATTACACAAGAAGGGCAGTGATGGACACAAGGCCTCTGTAACCGGCGACACAGTCGGCGATCCTTACAAAGATACAGCAGGTCCCGCGATCAATCCGATGATCAAGGTCATCAACATCGTCGCGCTGCTTATCGTTCCGTTAATTTAAATCCGTAAGGGCGGGTTTAAAACCCGCCCCTGCATATTGGCTAAAATTCTCTCTTCAATGGGAGGAGGGATAGGGCGAGGGAATACCCCGCCCCACATATGTAATGACTGAAGGGCTGTCCCGAGAGGGACAGTCCTTTTTTTTAATTCTAATTAGAGTCTGTCCATAAATTACTGTTTTCTATTTTCGTCATGCCCGAAGTCAGTAATCGGGCATCCAGAACTTATTAAAATACTGGATTCCCGCTCGACAGACTGCGGGAATGACAGTTCAATGTTTTAGTTTATGGACAGACTCTAATTAAAAGTAACGAGTGACGGGAAACCGGCTGAACTTTTATTTACCCGTCACCCGTTACTCGTTACTTATCTAAAACGAGCACGTGACTAATTGTTTTCTTTCAGAGGCGTTTAAGAGTTCTTCAAAGGGCTTTTTATCATTTGCCTTTAAATAAGCATCTTCAGCGGAGATCTTGTTCTGTTTGAGGAGGTCCATGAGTACCTGGTCCATAAGCTGCATTCCCTGACCTCTTCCCGCCTGAATCAAAGATGGAAGCTGATAAGTCTTGTTCTCACGTATCAGATTTGCGACGGCAAAGTTGCAAAACAGTATCTCGATAGCAGCCAGCCGCCCTATCTTATCGACCCGTTTCAGTAATTCCTGGCTGATAATCCCTTTCAATGACCCCGACAACATGGTCCGGATCTGGGATTGCTGCTTTGCCGGAAAGGCGTCAATTATTCTGTCAACGGTCTTGGCCGCGGAATTTGTGTGAAGGGTCGCAAAGACAAGATGCCCCGTCTCCGCAGCCGTTATCGCGAGCTCTATTGTCTCAAGGTCGCGCATTTCGCCGATCAGGATCAGGTCAGGGTCTTCTCTCAGCGCCGACCTCAGGGCGTTGGCAAAGGATCTTGTGTGACTGCCGACCTCTCTCTGGTTGACAATGCACTTTTTGTCTTTGTGTATAAATTCAATAGGGTCTTCAATGGAAATAATATGCAGTTTCTTATTGCTGTTTATGTGGTCGATAATTGTAGCGATAGTGGTAGATTTTCCGCTCCCTGTCGGCCCTGTTACAAGAACGAGCCCCTTGTTCAGATTTGTAAATCTTAATATCTGCAGCGGCAATCCCAGGTCATACAGCGTGGGTATGCTTGTAGGTATGGTCCTGAATGCGGCGCCTATGCCCTGCCTGTGGTAAAAATAATTCACGCGGAATCTTGAGACCTCCGGGATCTCATATGCGAAATCCAGTTCTTTGTTTTCGATGAAGATGTCTTGCTGCTCTTCGGTCAGTATTTCAAAGAGGAGGGTTTTTAAAGTATCGTTTGTGACCTGTTCGAAAGGTGTCTCTATGAGGTCGCCGTATTTCCTTATCGTTGCCCTGGCCCCGGCGCTCAAATGCAGATCGCTTGCGCTGTTTTCAACCAGGTGCCGCAAATAAATATCAATTCCAGCCACGTTCCCTCCCGTGAAAAAGGTAACTCACCTTTCCATGAGCATATTTAACCATGTGCATTTACTATCGGGTAAATCATGAAAAACCTTTACATTTCCTGATCACTTCTTCTCCTCTTTGGATGTGCGCAGGGATTTTTTGTGGTACAATTTTTGTGACGAATCAAGATTTGAAAACGTTTATCCGATAAAATGAGAATATGGACGTGGCGTACTGGAACCAGGTAGCCGAGAATTACGACAAAGAGATATTCAGCGTCCTTGCGCACGACGAGGGCAATCTCATCATCAGCCGCATTCAAGAGCTGGCGTCATACAGAAAGACCGCATCAGACCTTGGGTGCGGGATCGGCAAGTTCCTCCCGATACTCTCTGACAGTTTCAGGCATGTGAACGCTTACGACATTTCAGACAAATGCCTGGAGCAGGCCCGCGTAAATTGTGAAGGGCTTTCAAACGTTGACTATATCAAAGCCGATCTGTCAAAACAAAGGTCCAAAATGCCGGAAGTCGATCTCATCCTGTGCGTGAATGCCGTTATCATGCCGTCAATATCGCAGCGCGCCCGGTTCTTCAGTTCGATCAGCAGCCATCTCAATCCCGGCGGCCACCTGATACTTGTTGTCCCTTCATTTGAATCCGCGATCTATTCAAACATCCGCCAGGTCGAATGGAACAAGCGCAAGGGGCTCAGCGCCGGAGCGGCAGTCATGGCAGTATGGAACAGCAATAACAAACAAAAGGCCTCACACCTTCAGCGCGGGATAGTCAATATCGATCATGTGCCGACCAAACATTACCTGAAAGAAGAACTGCACGCCGTAATCCAGGACCTCGACTTTGACATACAGGAGATCATAAAGATCGAGTACGACTGGGAAACCGAATTCAGCAATCCGCCGCGCTGGCTGAAAGACCCGTTCCCATGGGACTGGCTGGTCACCGCTCGCAAGCGCGGGAATAAATAACAGATAAGTTTTCTATTGCCTTTATATTTTATCCTTCTGTAAAATCATACAACGCCCTTAATCAGAATCAATTATCTGTTAGTCATACATAATGAAAAAACTATTATTTATTGATAGCAATATATATTTAGATTTTTATCGCGTAAAAACCGAAATCGGTCTTTCTTTGATAAGTCATATAGATTCGATTAGAGATAATATTATAATAACCTCGCAAGTTGAGATGGAGTTCAAGAAGAATCGTCAACCAATAATTTTAGATACGATTAACTATCTTAAAGCTCCAGAGCAGATAGCTCGACCAGGAATACTATCAGAAGACAAGTCATTAAAAGCACTTCAAGCAGATATTAAGAGTGCACAAACTAGAATAAAAAATCTTAAATTAAGATTGCAGAGAATACTGCAGGATCCTACTAAGCACGATCCTGTTTACAAGGTTGCTCAAAGAATATTTATGAAAGATGATGACCTAAACCTTAAACGAGATAAAAAAGAAAGAAAGTTGATTAGGCCAAAAGCGTTAAGGCGTTTTCTTGCTGGCTATCCACCACGCAAGAAAAATGATACAACCATTGGTGACGCTTTCAATTGGGAGTGGATTATTTATATCGCATCACAAAAGAAAGCCAATGTTTTAATAGCATCAAGAGATACAGATTATGGCGTAACTTTTGGCGATAAAACATTTATTAATGATTGGCTTCTTCAGGAATTCAGAGACAGAGTTAGCAGGAAATGCAAGGTTGAACTTTATAGCAAGCTCTCAGATTGTTTAAAAACATTTAAAGTTAAAGTTACTAGTGAAGAAATAAAAGAGGAAGATGATCTAATAACTAAGAGAAACAAACAATTAAAGGACCTTCCTGATGATTGGAATGAAATACTTGCCTTACGAGAAGCTATAAGACAACTTAAAGAACAATTAAGAGGACTCAAAGGACCAAGTAATAACCCAAATGATTCAGACGACGCCTAACCATTGTGCAATAGTGCATAAGTTTAGAAGAGTGTACTGAGCGATTCCGGACAAGCCGGAAAGACATCTTTAAAGAACATGACTACCACAAGCTTTGTAAACTGGATGCAGATTATTCGTGTTAATTCGTGTACATTCGTGGCAAATTTCATATTTAGGATAATCCCCAATGCATGACCATCCTATTGCAGCAGGCAAGAGCAGTTTTGATCTTGTGGACCAGAAGAAGGTTTTTGCTGAACTTGATCTGAAGAAGGACACCGCGATGCTTGATGTCGCCTGCGGTGTCGGCAGGTATTCTATTGCGGCCTCTGAGATCATCGGCAGGGAAGGCGTGATATATGCCGTAGACCTTTGGGAAGATGGGATCAATTCATTGAAGCAGAGTATCGCGGAAAAAGGCATTAAGAATATCAAACCGGTCCTCAGCGATGTGAGCAAACATATTCCCGTTGCAGACAAGAGCATTGATATCGTATTGATGGCAACTGTGCTTCATGACCTGATCGAAGTAAATGTTCATGACGGGACATTGAGGGAAGCCGCAAGGGTATTGAAGCCGGGAGGAAGGCTTGTGATCATAGAATTCAAAAAGATCGAAGGTCCGCCCGGGCCGCCTGCCGCTATCAGGCTTTCGCCTGAAGAATTGGAGAAGGTCGTTTCACCCTACGGGTTTAAACAGGAAAAGGTTGTTGATGCCGGGCCGCATAATTATCTAAGCGTCTTCTCATGAAAACCCTATGAACGCAGCAAATGCATTCTTGTTTAAACAGGCAAGGTATGATATTTTATAGCCTATGGCCAAGGTGAAGGAAACCCCGTTTGTCTGTCATATCTTTGTCTGCACACATGACCGCGGCGAAGGAGAAAAATCGTGCGGCGGGAATGACAGCAAGCTCGTCAGAAAACTTTTAAAGGAAGAGGCCGCCGTCAGGGGCTGGAAGAAACAGGTCAGGGTCTCGCAGAGCGGTTGTTTAGGGCCATGCGAAGAAGGCCCAAATGTAATGATATACCCTCAGAAGATCTGGTTCTCAGGGGTCTCGGCCAATGACGTTAAGCAGATCATCTCTGCGGTTGAAGAGATCATAAAGAAATAGTGACACTGGATTCCGGCTTAAGGCTGACGGAATGACGAATAGATAAATTGAATTCATGAAAAGACACATAGGAGAAATAAATGAAGGTTGAACTTTTTGTGCTTTGCGATGCTGCCACGGATTATCACGGCAAGCTGAATATACTGGGTACTTTTGATGCGATCTGGACCAGGCAGATCCCCGCAGTGCATCCGCAGTGCGCGGTAGCATTGAGGCTGAGGTTTACGAAAATAGAAGAAGGCGCGCATAAGGTCAGGATCAATATCGTTGATGAAGACGGTAAGGCGGTCATCCCTCCTCTTGACGCCGGGGTGAATATTCAGTTCAGGGAGGCGCTTACCTCAATGTCGGCAAATATGATTTTAAATCTGCAGGGACTTAAATTCCCGAAGTACGGCGAATACTCCATAGACCTTGCTGTTGACGGCAGGCAGGAGGCATCGCTTCCGATATATGTGCAGCCTGTGCCCGCCCAAGCCTGAGGGTGGTGTGTGCAGATAGAGCTTTTGAAGGCGTCTATGCCTGCTGTTTGGATGAGCTTGGCAATAATGTGTATAAAAGTTTGTCCACTTCGTCTATAAGTTCTTTGAACATCCCTCCGTGGCTCTTGGATCCGGAGAATAGTTCTGCCCTGATCTTCTGGACCTCCGGGTCATCACATCTTTCGTAAGAGATAGGACCTTTCTGCAAGGCATGACGTTCAAGGATGAGAAGCCGTTTTGCCTTTTCCACGAAAGGAATCAGCAATTGTTTAACGTGTGTAATATTCTGCGTAGGGGCGATTCGCGAATCGCCCCTACAAATGATTTCCTCAATCTCTTTCATCATCATATACAACGTGCAATACTCAAGTCCCCTGACGCCGCGCCTCCATTGAAGCAGCATGGGATTTCTCCAGAACCAGAGAAAGTTCCTCTCCCCGAGAGAGATTAAATCAGAACAAAGAGCAAAGATGTCAGAGCACAGACTACACTTATCTATCTTCTGTTTTATATCTGTGTTCTGTGTTCTGTATTCTGTATTCTGTCCTTCAAGGTACGCCCATAAATTTCTCAGCACCTGCTGCCCGTCTACATCTCCCGGCGTATCAAAGTGGATGAGCGATAAAATCACCTTCCCTTTTCCATAACTGCTTTCAACAACGGCTGGCTCATTGAGCAATCTCTTGGGGTCGAGATTTATCCGGTAGACCTTTTCAAGTTCCTGCCAGTTTTGATTAGCTTCAACATCTCCGACATTCAGGTCTGAACTAAATGCGTCAGGCAAGGCATTACCGTATGAAGCGAGTATTTTTATGGAATCATTGTCAACTACAAATTGCGAGGGCCACCAGGCGTGAAAAACAGGGATTAGGGGTTGGGAATTAGGGGTTAGTTTTTTACTGACTGCTGATCGCTGACTGCTGAGTGCTGTCGTTATCCCATTCCATATCGGGTGTTCATTTGTATTTATACTGATCCTTCCGCTGAAGCTTGGGACTCTCTCTCTTGTTGGTTTGCGTTTGATATTTAAAAGCCCGATGCCGTCAAGTGTGGCAAGGCCCGCGCCGCCGCAGAAGCCGAGATAGTTTCCTCCATCGTTTACAAATTTTTTTATCTCGCTGACACCGGTGTCTCTGAGGGATTTTAATTTATTCGAGGCCCATCCCCCGGGGACAAATAGCATTTTATAGTTTTCGAGCTTGCCGTTCTTTATATCTTCCGACCGGACAAGTTCAAATGGCAGGTCCGCGGAGATCAGGGCCTTATACGCCATCAACCCCCAGAGAAAGGATTCATCCCAGAGAAAGGCGACAATTGGGGATTGGGGATTGGGGGTCAGGGGTTGGATTAATTTTGAATTTTGAATTTTAAATTTCGAATTTTTTCTCATACCCTCTTGGCGTAATAATCCGGTTGTTCCAGACAAATGTTTTTGAATTGCCGATTATCACGGTTGTCTGCATATCAATGTCGTGGCCGAGCATATTTTGCAGGTCCGTGATTACGATCTCCTCATTCTCTCTCATCGCGCCTTTAACTATTCCAACAGGGGTTTCAGGACTTCTGTGTTTCAGGATTATCTCCTGCGCCCTGTTGATGTGTTCCTGCCTTCCTTTGCTCTTTGGATTATAAAGCGCGATAACAAAATCAGCCGCTGCCGCCGCCTCAAGCCGCTTCTCAATAACCTCCCAGGGGGTCAATCTGTCTGAAAGACTTATTGAAGCGAAGTCGTGCATGAGAGGAGCGCCGAGCCGCGCGGCACAGGCGTTCAACGCGGATATGCCGGGAATGACTTCAACAGATAGTGACGAGTGGCTACCGGATATTGAACCTTGAATTTTTAATTGTGAATCTTCTGTCTGTGCTCTGTGCTCTGTGTTCTGTGTTCTGAGGATTTCAAACACCAGCCCGGCCATTGCGTAAATGCCGGGGTCGCCGCCGCTGATGACGGCAACGGTTTTCCCCTGCAATGCCAATTCAACAGCCTTTTTGCATCTGTCCACTTCCTTTGTCATACCGGTAGAAACGACTTTTTTGCCTTTGATCAACTCAGGGACCAGGTCAAGGTATGTTCCATAACCGACGATAACGTCCGATTGGCTTATCGCTTCCTGCGCGCGCGGGGTAATGTGCTCGATATTCCCAGGGCCGGTTCCGACGATGAAAAGCTTAGGGGTTGGGGGTTGGGGGTTGGGGGTTGGGACTTCAGCTACCGCAACTGTCACATTACCGGTCTTCTGTTTTGGTACAAGCAATGTATCGGCTCCTGATGAAAGGAGCGCGGCAGGCTCTGCGACAGCCAGTGCGCCGGTTGCAGCCTCAACGGTTTTTGATTGTGCAAGATCAAGCGCTGATACAGCACTGTTCAAGTCTTCTTTTGAGAAGAATTGAATATCCAGCTTGTTTTCACCGGCGAAGTCCGCTAAGCCCTTCTCATTTTTTTTAATGTCAATCGTGGCGAGATTTCTTATTGAATGGAAAGACAGCTTTTTCTTCAGCAGAACTTTCTTTATTGCACTCTCAATCTCTGCCGCAGAAGTCCCGCGATTGCAGCCGATGCCTGCGACAAGCGTCTTGGGCCGCAGGAAAAGCGCATTCGATCTCGCAAGCTTATGAGAAATGATCAATTCGGCATCCTTTGCTGAATCAACAGTAGTGAATTCATCCGGCATCTCTATCGTATGGGCTGACCAGACCCTGATCTTCCTGCCGTTAACGATCTTTGAACTGAGCTTCTTTAGTTTTTCGAAATCCTCTATGTAAAGATCATTCTCTTTAGCCCACAGGTCAAGTGAAACCTTCCCCTGCACATCAGACGCGGTCGTTATGACTGCCGCACCCTTGAGAAAATCTGCGATCTCTTTTACAAGCTTGTTTGCCCCGCCGAGATGACCGCTTAAGAGGCTGACGGCATATCTGCCTTTTTCATCAAGGACAACAACTGCGGGATCGGTCTTTTTATCTTTTATCAAAGGGGCGATGCTCCTAACGACAATACCCGAAGCCATAATGAAGATGAGCGCATTATTTTTCTCCCAGATATTGGATACGGCATCTGCCTTAAATTTTAAAACCCGCGCATCAGGATAAAGTTTCCTGATCTCCTGAGCAAGCGTATGGCCGTTGTCTGTGATATATAGAATTGCAATAACCCCCCTTTGCCCCCCCTTATTTAAGGGGGGGATGGGGGGGTTACTTCTGACTTCTGACTTCTGACTTCTTTTCTTACTTCCTGTACTCATGCTTGAAATCCTTGTGATAGAGTTTCGATTCTTTTTTCAGTTGTTCCTCAGACGCCCTGAGCGCGTCACCCACGTAAATTAATGCGGTCTTTTTTATGCCTGCTTCGTTAACAATGTCAACAATATTTCTCAGTGTTCCCCGGAAAACCCTCTGCTCAGGCCAGGATGCTTTTTCAATTATTGCAACCGACGTGTCTTCAGAATAACCCTGAAGTAATTCATCTCTCACTTTTTCAATCATACCGACGCTTAAAAATATCACCATTGAAGCGCCGTGTTTTGCAAGCTCCCCGATCCTTTCTTTCTCAGGCACAGGGGTCCTTCCCTCAATGCGCGTGAAGATCACTGTCTGGCTTATCTCAGGAATGGTCAGCTCCTGCCTTAGCGCTGCCGCGCCTGCCGAGGCGGAGGAAACGCCGGGGATGACTTCGTAGGGGATATTCAACGCACGCAGTTTTTCTATTTGTTCTGATATCGCGCTGTAGAAGGCGGGGTCGCCTGTGTGGAGCCTGACAACGAGTTTTCCGTTATCGAAGGATTTTTTAATTAGAGCTATTATGTTATCAAGCGTCATGCCGGATGAATCATGTATCTCCGCCTTGATCCCGTCAAGCAATACGCGATTGACAAGACTTCCGGCGTAAATAACCACGTCAGCAGCGTCAATGAGCTTTTTCCCCTTGACGGTGATTAACTCCGGGTCACCGGGGCCCGCTCCGATAAAATAAATTTTATTTTGCATGGACAACCTGAACCCTTTCAGATATGTATTGCTGAAGTTTTTTTATTGCCATAAGTATTTCATCTGTCTGAGGCATTTTTCGCGCGATCCTGTTTATACAGTCACGCTCTTGCAGTAATCTGAATGTGGCCTGAAAGTGCAGATCATAGACCCACGAGAGTTTCATGAGCCTGAAATCATTCTGGTTTCTCGCTTTTGAATATGACGCTATTTTTCTTTCAAGTATACTTTGCAGCATGTCTTTAGAATACTCCGGCGTGTCCGGCATCCCGTGAGCTGTAGCTGATGCTTTTTCATCTTCCGGCGCTTCGTAGAATTCTATGAACACACGCAGTATATCCAGTTTGTCAGCATCGCGTATCAGCTTCAGCATGAATATGGTTTTTTCATCCATTACGCTGGGGATCAATAGTACGCCGTGGAATCTCACCGCGTTTATTATTAAAGCTTGTTCGTCCGCAGGAATGCGCTGCAGGACTCTTTCCCCGATCAGGGTCTTGGCCCCTAAACGTCCGTGGCTGACGGAAGCCGCGTCTTTGAAGGTCTTGTATTTTGCGTATTGCGGGAACCTTCCTATATCGTGGAACAGCGCGACGGTTTCCGCGAGGAGTTTTTCATTATCGCAGATAGACAAATCCTTTGTTATCTCAATAATGTTTTTGCAGACATTGTGAGTATGCGTTACTTTGAGCATGATATTTCTCTGGTCTTCTTCATTGGATGAATAAAAAGATTTCGTGTAAATAGAAAACCAGTTTTTAAAGTAAATCAGATCATCATGGGTCATTTTCTTATAATCACCATAGAGAAGTAATTCAAATCCTCCTGCCTGACATCTTTGATGTTCCTGAATATCTTTTCTTCATCCATGCCCGCCCGCACAATGTAAGCGGCTTTATCAAGCAAGTTCATATCCTGCAGCAGCCCCACTATCTGAGCAAATACCTTATGGACCTTCATGAGCACAATTGTATCAAATGTTTCCAATGTTGATTTGAGATTGCCCATATAATTTGCAGGCAATATGGCGATCTTTTCATCACCGAGCCCTAAAGATATCTTTGCCCTTGCAGCGGACGCGGTTATGGAAGAGACCCCGGGGATTATCTCGATATTCAGATCAGGCTGCAGTTCAACGAGTTTGTCATATAAATAATAAAAGGTGCTGTAAATCGTCGGGTCGCCGAGAGTAATAAAGCCAACGTCGCTGCCATGTTTTAACTTGTCAGAAATAGTTTCAACTGTCGCATTCCACCTTGTATCAAGCCCGTCTTTTGTCTGTGTTCGGTGTTCTGTGTTCTGTGTTCTGTCTTCTGTTTTCTGTGTTCTGGTCTTAACCATCGGGAAATATGCTTCGATAATTTCCTTGCCGTCAAGGTTAACGATCTTTCTCACAATCGAAAGGGCGAGGCTGCTGCCCTCTTCCCTGCCCTTTGGAACACAGATCACCTTTGTATTTTTCAGCGCGTTTAATCCCTTGATCGTCAACAGCTCCGGGTCTCCGGGGCCAACGCCGATTACAGTAAGTTTACCTGGCATTTCAGTCCTTTTCTCCTGTGATAATGAAAACCGGGTTAAGTGCGCTCATGTGCCTTTTATTCCCGGCCATCTTTGACCGTGATACCGATACTTCGCTGATGTCCACGCTGAAATGGTTCCTCTCCATACATTGCATCGCCTCATTTAACGTCTCAATCGTAGTTGCATTTATAACAACAATAAGTGACGAGCGGCGAGCGGTGAGAATAGAGTCTATTATTTTTTCAAGCTTCCCGCTGCTGCCGCCGATAAAAACCCTGTCCGGGGCAGGTAACCCTTTCAAGGCTTCAGGCGCATCTCCTTTCACGATCTCGATGTTCATGGTATTGAATTTATTTTTGTTAGCGGTGATATTGTTTATCTGCTCTTCGTCTTTTTCGACGGCAAAAACCTTTAACGCCGGTATAAGCCTCGCGGCCTCCATGGATACAGCACCTGAACCAGCGCCGATGTCCCAGAACACGCCCTTTTGCGGGAACCTCAATTTGTGTAATGCAACAGACCTCACCTCGTTTTTTGTAATGAGCCCCCTTGAATGCAGGATCTCGTCTTCCCTTAAACCAAAGATGGGGGTTGGGGATTGGGGATCAGGGATTAGAGGTACGGAATTCGGGGTTCTTTGCTCTATGCCCTTTGCTCTATGCTCTTTGCTGTTTATTATCACAACCACATTCGGATGTTCAAAAGAACGCACTGCGATCTCTTCAGGGGTCCCTTCGACAATCTTCTCGACAGGGTAGCCAAGTCTTTCGCAGACGTACATTTTAAGAGCAGAGGGCAGAGGGCAGAGGGCGGAAGATCCAGAAATTGCTTTTGCAATTTCTGAAGGGTTATTCTCCCGGTCGGTCAGGATGGCAAGTTTGTTGTGCGTTGCAAGCAGATGGGGAATGTCGGCAATTTCATATTCAAGCTTCCTTCGTTTTGTCGGGTCAGGTCCCCCGTGTACGCTCATTAAAAAAGCGCCGCTCCATGTTTCTTTTATCCTTGAGAATGCGACCTGAATGCTTGAAAGGTCGGGGTAAACGTCAACTGCATCTCTATTAAATACCTCTGTAATTAACCTTCCGATGCCAAAGAGCATCGGGTCGCCTGAAGCGAGAAGAGAAATGTTCTTTGATTCCAAACCCGGAGTTCGGCATTCGGGGGCTTTCCGTGATCTTTTTTCTGTCTTCTGTCTTCTGTCTTCTGTCTTCTGTGCTTTGAGATATTCCATGGTTTCATGAATGCTTCCCAAAACCTTGACCCGGCCCTTTACGCTTTCGTATTCACTATACTCTTTGAAGACCTCAAGGAGCCGGTTGTTTGCGAGGATGACATCCGATCTTAAAATCGCTTCCGTTGCCTTTTTATCAAGCGGTTTATAACCGATTCCTATGAGATGAATTTTAGTCATGAGCAGATATTATACCACCTTGCCGCTCGATTTCCATTTTCCTTGATTTTTCTTCACATTTTGCTATAAATTTAAGGTAAACCATAGTCAGATTTTTCCCATGAGGGTCCTGACGTCATCATTTATTAAGGTATGAAGAGATTGAAGCCATCCATTTTCAAGGAATGAAATAATTTAAAAATAAAGGGAAGGTAATACTTCATGAAACGTTTACCCTTTGCAGTAAAAAACCATCACAAGCCTGCAATCAATCATTACATAATCCCCCTAAACTGGTATAAAGCGGCAGTCCGGAGTTTGCTCGTTATTTTGCTTGTTCTCGCATTTTCAGGACTGTCATATGCGGCTGAATTGACCATTGGCCTCATCCCTGAGCAAAACATTTTTAAGCAGCTGGAGAGATACAAACCGCTCGGAGCTTATATAGAAAAGAAAACCGGCGTGAGAATTAAGTTCACAGTCCTTTCAAGGTACGGCAATATCATTGAGAATTTTTACAAAAAGAAAATGGACGGCGCGTTCTGGGGAAGTTTCACCGGCGCAATGGCGATTAAAAAGCTGAATATCGAATTTCTTGCAAGGCCTGTTAACCTTGACGGTAATTCAACTTATCACGGCCTCATATTTGTTCATAAATTCAGCGTCATCAAAGACGTTGCCGATATGCAAGGCAAGACGATTGCTTTTGTTGACAAGGCAACAACAGCAGGATATGTTTTCCCGAAGGCTTATTTCAAACAGCACGGCGTAAAAAACATAGACGGTTATTTTAAGGAATATTATTTTGCAGGCAGCCACGATGCCGCTATATACGCGGTCGTTAATAAAAAAGCCGATATCGGCTGTGCAAAAAACAGCATGCTTGACAGGCTTATCAAGGAAAATCCGGAGATAAAAGAAAATCTGACCATACTTGCAAGATCACCTGATGTGCCTTCAAACGGCCTCGGGCTGAGAAAAGATATCCCCTTTGGGGTCAAGTCCGACATCAAGCGAGCCCTGCTTGACATGGACAGCGACCCGGACGGCAAGGAAGTCCTGAAAAATTTCGGCGCACTGCGTTTTATCGAGACTAAAGAAAGCGATTATGAGCCGGTATTAAAAATGGCTGAAGAGGCCGGGATAAATACCGTGAATTACGAATACGATAATAAGTAGTATTAGTTAAATGAGAAAGAGAATTATCTTATCGCTATTTGCCCTTTTTTTGTTCTTCACTGTCGGCACAGTGATAGCCGCCGTGTATATGTCAAGCAATATAGCGGAGCTGAAAAATATTGTCACCCTGCAGGAGGTGGAGCAGCTCAGGCGGTCTTTGATAATAAAAATCCAGAATGTTCAGACAGACCTCTACACCGTTAATACCCCGTACGCCAATGAGCTTGATTTTATTGTCAATGAGGCGGCTGACCTTGAAAATACGGCTCAGAAATGCACCTCCTGCCATCACCCCCAGCGCCTATTGTCACGCATAGAAAATGTTAAGTCGCTCATTGAAAACTACAGAAATTCCTTGAGCTATTACATCACGGTGTCTGCGAACGCGGAAAGAATGGAGAAGCTCAAATCGGACGCTGTCGGAATAGGTAAAACCCTCCTCTCTCTCACTGGAGAGATGTCTCACAGCGCGAGTAAAAGCCTTGAAGATCTGACCAAGGACGCAATGAGAAGGCTGAGTTATGTAAAGATAATGCTCCTGATCACAGTCCTGGTAACTTTCTTCCTCGGTGTCATGGTTGCCGTTAATCTGACCAAATCCATTACAAACCCCATAAACGAGCTTGTAAACGCCACAAGGCTTATTGCGTCCGGAGAGTTCGGCTCCACAACTTCATACAAAGATGAAACAGAGTTCGGAGAGCTTGCGAAACATTTCAACACCATGAGCACCGCCATCAAGGACGGATACGGAAAGATCCGCCAGGAGATGGAAGTCCGCAAGCAGACGGAAGAGGCGCTGCGCGAAAGCGAAGAGAAACTGCAGTCGGTTTTTAACCAGATGCAGGATGTTTTCTACCGCACTGATAAGGAAGGCCGTATTATCTGGGTCTCTCCGTCAGCGGCAAAGATGCTGAAATATGAATCTACCGATGACCTGATCGGACACGATTTTTCAGAGTTCTTTGCATATCCGAATAAAAGACAGTTTTTGCTACAGGGGTTATCGAATAAAGGCAAGGTCACAAATTTTGAGGCAGAGCTTCGGAGAGGCGACGGGAGCACCATCATTGTCAGCATCAACTCTCACTTCTATCTGAACAAAGAGGGGAGCGTCGAGGGAGAGCAGGGGGTCTGCAGGGACATAACCGAGCGTAAAAAACTTGAGGATGAACAACTGAAAATCGAAAAATTGGAGTCGTTAGGGATTCTGGCAGGCGGCATAGCCCATGACTTTAATAACATACTGACTACAATTGTCGGGAACATTAAGCTCGCCAAGATATCCGCCAATACAAATGAGAACATCTATGAAGTGCTTGCTGACGCGGAAGACGCGTGCAGGCGCGCAAAGGACCTGACGGGCCAGCTTCTCACCTTCTCAAAGGGCGGGATGCCGATTAAAAAGACAACATCTATTAAAGACCAATTGAAAGATTCCGCGAGCTTCGCGTTAAAAGGCTCCAATGTAAACGGCGAATTTCTTATACCTGATGACCTGTGGCTGGTCGAGATCGACGAGGGACAGATGAACCAGGTCATCTATAACCTAGTGATAAACGCCATCCAGGCAATGCCCAAAGGCGGGACCATCTGCATAAAGGCCGAGAATGTGGTCCTGGGGACGCAGAGCAAACTGCCAATTCCTAACGGGGACCATATTCTGATAACCGTAAAAGATGAAGGGGTCGGCATTCCAAAAGATTATATCCCCAAGATATTCGACCCCTATTTCACAACAAAACAGAGGGGGAGCGGCCTTGGACTTGCGAGTACATACTCCATTATTAAAAACCATTACGGATATATCGGCGTGGAATCGGACGTGGGCGCCGGGACCACCTTTTACATTTACCTGCCGGCGGTCAAAGGGGAACTGTCACTCGCCGACAGAAGGACGGAGAAAATCCTTAAAGGGGAAGGAAGGGTGCTCCTGATGGACGATGATGACACCGTGCTTACGACCATCGGAAAGATGCTCAAGCAGCTTGGTTACGAAGTCGTGCTTGCCAAAGACGGAGTTGAGGCCATCGAGCTTTACCAGCAGGCAAAAGGATCTTTAAAACCTTTTGATGTGGTAATGATGGACCTGACCATTCGCGGCGGTATGGGAGGGCAGGAGACCATAAAGAGACTCCGCGAGCTGGACCCTGCTGTCAAGGCGATCGCATCAAGCGGTTACTCCACTGATACCGTGTTGTCCGATTTCAGTAAGCACGGCTTCTGCGGCATCATCACCAAGCCTTACGAGATCGAAGAGCTGAGCAAGCTGTTGAACTGCATAATCACGGGAGTTGGTTAACGCCTCAAGCTGTCATTCCGGCTTCCGTTCTCCGTAGTACTACGAAGGATGAATGTCCAGAATCTTATCTGCTTTTTCATTTCCCACCCTTTTAAAATTTGTTCCGTATAACTATACTTATAATTGAAAATTTACTTTCTTTCGTATTTAAGTTGAAAACAACTTATTATAAACACTGAGTCACTGAGACACAGAGAAAAATAACCATATAAACATAAAGATTATTTTATTGTCTTTCTCCGTGCCTCCGTGTCTCTGTGGTTAACGAATGAAACAAAAATTAAGGAGACCGGTAAATGAATTGTTTGTTCTGTAAGATCATTGAGAAAAAAATCCCGGCAAAGACAGTTTACGAAGATGACCGCGTCCTTGCCTTTGAAGACATAAATCCCCAGGCACCCGTGCATGTCCTCGTGATACCGAAGAAACACATATCCACCGCCCTTGAAATAACACCTGAGGACAATGAACTTATCGGGTACATGTTTCAGGTTGCAAATAAAATCGCGAAGGACAGGAATGTCGCCGAAAGGGGTTTCAGGCTCCTCATGAACTGCAACCGTGAATCCGGGCAAACGGTCTTTCATATACACCTTCACCTTCTTGGCGGAAGGACAATGCATTGGCCTCCGGGATAAAGAACAGAAGTTAGTAGATAGCAGTTAGGGGTAGGGGCGGGATTAAGCCTGCGCTAATCGTCATTCCCGCGAAGGCGGGAATCCAGTTCCTTTAAAAATGAAAAAGAAAATAAAATCCTACAAAATAATTCTTGCCGATATCTACCGCGCCCTCTTCAAGGCCTTCGGCCCTCAGCAGTGGTGGCCGGGGGAAACGCCTTTTGAAGTAGCGGTAGGCGCCATCCTCACGCAAAATACTAACTGGGGAAACGTGGAAAAGGCGATAAACAATTTAAAGAAGCAAAAGGTACTGAACGCAAGGGCCCTTCATGAAATGCCTCACAAAGAGCTTGCCGCACTTGTAAAGCCAGCCGGGTATTTCAATATCAAGGCAAAAAGGCTGAAGCATTTCCTTTCCTTCCTTTCAGATCATTATAAAGGCAGGGTAGAGAGTATGAGGGGAGAAGATGTCCACGCGCTCAGGCGCCAGCTCCTTGAGGTAAACGGCATCGGCCCGGAAACCGCGGATTCCATTCTCCTTTACGCGCTTGATAAACCGGTATTCGTTATTGACGCCTACACAAAAAGGGTGCTCAGCCGGCACAAGCTTGCATCGGAGAAGGCGACATATCATGAGCTTCAGGGACTTTTTCACAATAACCTGCCGGCTGATGTGAAGTTGTTCAATGAATATCACGCGTTGTTTGTAATGGCAGGCAAGCATTATTGCAAACCGAAACCGCGCTGTGAAGAATGCCCATTGCGCGTTTTCAAATAAAAGATTGGTTCAGTAGTGTCCGGTTAATATTATGAGAATCATTCATAACAATATGAATACAAAAAACTTTTCCCATGATTTTCATGGTGTCGACTTGAATATAAGTCAGCATATTGGCAATCTTTTCGGAACTGTAATTTCCGGAGGTGC
>JACRMS010000007.1 GCA_016214845.1 Nitrospirota bacterium
GCTTCCTGCATTGTCTGCTGCACAAGGCGTCTGATCTTAGCTTTTACTTCTTCCGTCTTTGCTGCTTTCTCTTCCTTCAATTATCCACCTCCTGTGTTTTGATAAGTTTATCAATTTACACAGTTTCGTGGACACTCCCTCTGAAACTCAAAACAACAATTATCAGCAAACAGAATCATCATTAACTCAAACATGAAAACCGGACATTTCTATTTTGGTAAAATCCGGACATTCTTATTTTGGCTTGACAAGCATATAAAATTTGCTTGCATTTTTCTTTATACTTAGTGCAAAATAATAGCCTTTTCAAGGGAAATTGGATCTTCTTCCAAGATTTACCCCGGAAATTCTATGGAAAATTTTAGTTCTAAAAAACGCGAAAAAAATGGGTTCAGCCTCATCGGGTTGATTATCGCTTCGCTTATTGTTGTAAGCGCTGGTGGTTATTTTGGTTATCAATTGTTTTTCGTATCGAAGCCGGCAATTAAAGGCATGGACGCGTTAAATGTTTTAAACGCGGATAAGACAGTTACGCTTCAGGGGGAAAACCTGAAGACCATAGATATATCCATTCAGCAGGGCGGCAAGAAAATAAATTTATTAAAAGATACTCCTTTAACCCGCGAGAAGACTTATACACTGCAGATAAAGCCGAAAACCATCGGCCTGTCAGACGGCCCGGCCACCTTTATAATTGAAGCAGAAGCCGGGATTTTAAAAAAATTAAGCCAGCAGGTCAATACGACCATTGACACATCCCCTCCATACCTTGAAGTGTTAAGCGCTACTTCGGTCATAGAGAACGGGGGCGCGGGGTTTACTTTACTCAGGGCGCAGGGCGCTGACTCTGTCTTTGCAAAACTTGACGAACGGATATTCAGGGGGTTCCTGGCAGTCCCAAAAGCTGACTCGACAGGAAAGGAAACCGCAAGCAATTATTACGTGTTATTCCCTGTCCCACTTGATATGAGACCGGGAAGCGTTTTTTACGCAGTTGCAAAAGATGCTGCCGGCAATCAAAATGTGAAGAATCTGCCGGTAAGCTTGAAATCTATTCAGTACAGATCGTCTTCAATTAACATTGATGATTCATTTATTGACAAAGTGGCAGCCCCTCTGTTGAATGAGACAAATATATCCGACCGCGAGGCTGCGTTCAAAAAGGTCAACGAGGAGTTAAGGACAGCAAGCATAAAGAAGCTTTTCGATATTGCGCAAAAAACAGAACCTAAGATGTTATGGGACGGGGCCTTTTTGCAGATGAAAAACAGCAAGGTGATGGCCACGTATGGAGATGCAAGGGCTTATATTTATAAAGGGAAAAGCATAAGCAGGAGCATCCATCTCGGATACGACCTCGCATCCAATGCGCATTCGCCGGTTGAGGCTGCCAACACAGGCATCATCAAATTTGCCGGAGACCTCGGGATATACGGGAACACCGTAGTAATTGATCACGGGACCGGCCTCATGAGCCTTTACGGACATATGTCTACAATCACGGTCAAGGAAGGTCAATCAGTAACAAAGGGCGATATAATCGGCAAGACAGGCGCTACAGGGCTTGCAGGCGGAGATCATCTGCACTTTGGAATACTCATAGAGGGATATGAAGTGTCCCCATTATACTGGTGGGACCAGCATTGGATAAAAGTGAATATACTTGACCAGTTAAGGCCTTAATTCATAAAAAATTCAAAATGTATTATTAAAATAGATAGACAAAAGAAAAATTATAGATATAATTTTAATAATTAAAAAAATGAGAGGTAATAAACATCATGGATCGTCAGGTTACAAAAGAAGAAGTGCCTTCATACGAACTGGTTGAAGAAAAGATCAAAGAGATCGACGGATCGATTATCATACTCCGTATATTCTACATCTTTATGCATATCGCTTATAAGTTCCAGCTTATAAAAAATGACAAGCTGTGCACCGTTGAAGTACCAAGAAGACTGCTTGAAGGCCTGAAAAGCGGCAACATAATCCTGGAAAAAGAGTTGAACGAGATAATATATGAATCTCTTGAAGGCTCCGACTGCTGGAATAAGGTCTAACGAAGTTTAAAGTTACAAGTCTTATTTCCTGACTTATTCAAATCTTATGCTGATGTTGCCGCCCTTGCCCTTGGCCTGGTGTAATGCTTTTTCCATCTGGTCAAACAGATCTTCTATACGGAGATTATTTGTCTTATAGGGGAAAGTGGCGGTAATTCCGATACTCAGTGTGCGGGATTTTTGTTTCTCTGATGCGCTTCCTATTTTGTGCACCGGGAATGTTTTGTTCTCAAAACTCTTGCGTATCCTTTCAGCAACTATGTATGCGAGGGTCAGGTCCGTCTCAGGCAGTATTACTACAAATTTTCCCCCGCTGTACCTGAACGCCCGGTCGAATTTCCTGATATTCTCTTTGATCAATGTGCCGATAACAGCAAGCATTTGGTCGCCTGCAAGATGACCGTAATTATCATTAAAGCTTTTAAACCTGTCAATGTCAATAATCAGTATCGCGAGGGGATGGCCGTATCTGTGGCAGCGGGCAACTTCATCTTCCAGCACGGTAACAAGGTGGTCCCGGTTAAACAAGGACGTAAGCTTGTCGGTTATCATAATCTGACGGATCTCTTTATTCTTGACATCAAGCTGTTCTAACGCGGCCCTCAACTCTCTATTGAGATGCTCCATGTGCTGATCGTCTTCCTGCATTTTTTGCCCCTGCTTTTTTAACAGGAACATCATATTGTTAAACTGTTCTCCGATCTCTTCAACAATTGAGGGGCATGATTCTTTGAAAACTTTGCAATTTGAGCATGTGCCGTATTTTTGAACGAAGCTGCCCTGAGGCTCTCCGCCGCAGTAAGTGCCTGCTATCTGCCAGCACCTCACTTCCCCGGATTCATATCCGTAGAGAGTGCAGCCCGTTGCCTTGCAATCCATTACCTCCCAGCATTTGACTATCCTGGAATTTTTGAACACAACGCCGCCCTTTGACAGCGCCATTTCAAACATCGGGATGATCTCTTCTCTCACCCTTTTCAGGAAATGATCAATTGTTTCTTTTGATTTTGCTCCCAATCAATGTCCTCCATTTACTGTGAGAATTGCTTTCAGGCGGCAGTCGAAAGTTTGAATACACTTTTGTAAGGAATGCATAAGGCCCTGTTTTCAAATATAACAACTAATTTTTTACCCAAATTGTACAAGTATTATTCGGTATAATCTTAATCAAAGTTTAGGGTAAATTTCCATATAATAATTAATATATTTCAGATTTTCTGATTTTGCTTGAAGATCATTTGTGGACTGCCCCTCATCAATGAGATTTCCTGCTCCTTCTTTGAAAGTTCTTTTTTGAGATGAATTGTATATAGACTGAGGGCACAGAGGCAGATTATAAGAAAGGCAATTAATATCTTTACGGCGGCAGGAATTCTGTACAGTTCATGGAGTTCAATGTCCCGTTCAAGGTCGGATTTGTCTGACATGATTATTTATATCTTTTCACCTCAAAGCGGTAAATCTCTATTTCTTCACCAAGGAATATCCCGGCCTTCATCGAGGCTATGCTGATCTGTTCGTCAACGGTATCAACCCCCTCAAGGTCGGGCAAAAGCAGCCCCCTCCGGTCGCCGCTTCTGATGATCACGCCGTATCTCTTAGGGTCAAGCTGCTTCTTGCCGGCAACTTTCTCGGGCTCGGTCAGAACGTCGACGGAATATTCCAGTTGCTCCAGTTCCTTGGAATTAACAGGCGGGAACCGGGGGTCCTGAGTGGCTGCGCTTATGGCGTTCTGTATAATTTCACAGGCCACGTTTTTCATGCACGGCGAAAATGTACCGACACAGCCTCTCAATTCCCCTTTGATTTTGACACAGACAAAGACACCTGCCTTGCCGGCCATTTCAGTTGTAAGTTTATCAGGCGGCGAGATGCTCTTTTTTGCGCGGACATATTGCTCAACGGCTTCTTTGGCAAGCTGTACAAGAGGATGCATAGGTGCTCCGGTATGGCGGGTTTGAAACCCGCCCCTACTTTCTTCTTTTCATCGCATAGTCTGATATGGCAAGGAGAGATGATTTCTCCATGGAATCCCTGAAGATATCAAGTTCCGCCTTCGCCTCATTCAGAAAGGCCGCGGCCTTCTCATAAGACTTTGCAATGGATTTATGTTTGCCGAATAAATCCTGGATATAAGCAAGGTCTGCTTCAGTTTTATTTTCAGCCTTGATTATTTGCTTTATCTTTTCCACCTCACCGTTTTCAGCGTCTCTCAGTAAATATAAAAGCGGCAGAGTGATCTTGCCTTCCTCGATGTCCTTGCCGAGGCTTTTGCCGAAGGCCTTTTCTTCAGCCATGTAGTCAAGGACGTCATCAGCGATCTGAAAGGCGTAACCGAATTTCAGCCCGAATGATGCAAGCGCGCGCTCTTCCTTTTCCGATGCGTTTCCAAGCACGGCCCCGCCCTTGCATGCCGCAGACATGAGAATAGCGGTCTTGCCCTGTATGATCTTTATGTAGTCCTCTTCCGTTATCTCAGGGTTGCCTTTTTTGCTGAGCTGTATTAATTCACCCTCGCTCATCTTTGCGGTGGCTGTGCAAAGCGCGTCCATGATCTTTTGCTTCTGGAGAAGGTTTGCAAGCCTCAGGGCGTTTGCATAAAGAAAATCCCCCACAAGGATCACGACCTGGTTGCCGTATACGGAATGGGCGGCAGGCTTTCCTCTTCTGAGATTAGCGCCGTCAACGACATCATCATGAATGAGCGAAGCCGCATGAATGAATTCCACACTGCTTGCGAGAGTGCTGACCTTGTCTCCCCTGACATCAAATATGCGGGAACACAAAATTGCGAGAAACGGGCGGATGCGCTTACCGCCGCTTGAAAACAAATGGTTCCCGACGGCGGATATCGCGGGCGCGACAACCTTCAGCGTCTCGTTTATCTTTTCCTCGGCCAATGCGAGGTCTTCCTTGTAATATTCCCAGATGTCTTCGATGGTAGTTATCATTATATTTGCTCAGTAAAAGAAGTTATGAAGATATGAAGTTGAGAAGATGGGATAAAATGTGCCTTTCTGTTTTTTCTTATCTTCATATCTTCTCATCTTCTTAGCTTCTCATTTATTTCGCCTTCATCATGATCGAATTCAGATCCGCGCCTTTCTCATTCAGTTTATGTAAATCCTGCGGCCTGAACACGCCTTTTTCAGTAATTATACCAGTTATGTACTTTGCGGGGGTAACATCAAATGCAATATTTCTGACCCTCACTCCTTCGGGGGCAATGTTGCAGCCGAATATGTGCGTCACCTCTTCCGGGCCGCGTTCCTCTATCGGTATAAGTTCGCCTGACGGGATCGAGAAATCAATACTGCTCAGCGGGGCTGCGACATAGAAGGGAACGCCGTTTTCTTTACAAAGCACTGCGAGAGAATAAGTGCCGATCTTGTTTGCGACATCGCCGTTGGCGACAGTCCTGTCCGTGCCGACGATGGCAAGATTGATCTCGCCTTTCCGCAAAATAGCCCCGGCTGTATTATCGGTAATCAGGGTCACCGGGATATTATCCTCCATGAGCTCCCACGCTGTCAAACGGCAGCCCTGAAGCACGGGCCTTGTTTCATCGGCGATGACCTGTATCTTCTTGCCCTGCTCAACCGCAACCCTTATCGGCCCGGTGGCAGTGCCGTATCCGCCGGTGGCGAGAGAGCCCGCGTTACAGTGTGTGATGACAGTATCGCCGTCCTTTATAAACTGCGCCCCCCATTTGCCTATGGCCTTGTTTATCTCTATATCCTCCTGAAGGACCTTATTCGACTCTTCAATAAGCAATATCTTTAATTTTTTCACAGGCTCGTTTTTTCTTTCCATTAAAAATTTCTTTACCCTCTCAACAGCCCATTGAATATTTACGGCTGTAGGCCTTGTTGAAAGCAGGGTGTTGAATACGGTTTCCAGCCCTTTCATAAAGCCGTTAAAATCATTCGCCTTGATTTCCTGTGCGCCCAGAGCTATCCCCATTGCGGCGGCTATGCCGATCGCTGGCGCCCCGCGAATGCAGAGTTTTTTGATACATTCGGCAACCATCAAATAATTTGTGCATTCAATGTATTTCACTTCCCGCGGAAGCAGGGTTTGGTCCAGCATACTCACTTTACCGTCAATCCATTCAATCGTCTTTACCATTTACTCTCCTTTTATATAACCTTTGTGCCTCTGCGCCTTTGCAACTTTGTGCCTGACTATGCAATCTCCGGCAGCACCATCATGACCAATAATGCTGCCGTGAGTATAACCAGGACAACTACCGTGCCCCATGATATGTAATTATACCCTTTCGGGTTCTTGTATTTACCCATGATCCTCTCATTGTTGACAAGCAATAAGGCAAAGACAAGGACAAAGGGAAGCAATATGCCGTTCAGCAAAGACGAGAGGATCATTAACAGCACAAGCGGCGCATCAGGGACCAGGACCAGGAGGGCTGATATCGCTATCAGCGCGGTGTAGATCCACATGAACTGCGGGGCCTCTTTGAAGCTCTTGTTAACTCCCGCCTCCCATCCCATGGCCTCACAGATGTAATATGCCGTTGCAAGCGGGACAACAATGGCCCCGAGGATGGAGGCGTTTGCCAGACAAAAGGCGAAAAGGACCGAGGCGTACTGCCCCGCAAAAGGCGCGAGGGACACGGCCGCCTCTTTGGCCTCGTTTATCTTTATTCCGTGCGGGTACAAAGTCGTGCCGCATGTGACTATTATGAAAAAAGAGATAACATCCGTCATAATGCAGCCGATAATAACATCGAGCTTTGAGACCTTGTAATTCTCCTTTTTTATCCCCTTCTCGGCAATTGACGACTGAAGATAAAACTGCATCCACGGCGTTATGGTCGTCCCGATTATCGCTATTGTAATCAGGATAAAATCAAACTCAAACTTTACCTTCGGGACAAGGGTGCCCTGTAAGACCTCACCCCATTTAGGCGCGGACATAAAGCCTGAGATCACATACCCTACATAAAGCATCGAGGCTACGAGCAAAGCCATCTCCACCATTCTATAGCTGCCCCTGGTGACCAGCAGCCAGATCAAAAAGGCCCCGAAAGGCACCATCACATATTTGCTCAAACCGAATATCTCCATGCTTGCGGCCCAGCCCGCGAAATTCGCGATAGTGGTCCCGAAGTTTGCCACAAGCAGGACTATCATCATGAAGAAAGTTATTTTTACGCCGTAGTTCTCCCTGATAAGATCGGAAAGCCCTTTACCTGTCACAACGCCCATCCTCGCGACCATCTCCTGTATTACTATCAGGGCCACGGTCGTCGGTATCAGGGTCCACAAAAGCATATAGCCGTAGCGGGCCCCGGCCACCGAGTAAGTGGTGATCCCTCCGGCGTCATTGTCAATGGAAGCGGTTATTATTCCCGGCCCAATTATTGAGAGAAAAAAAAGGAAATTTTTCCAGCGGCCCATCATACGCTCCTCCTCTTTTTCCTTGATGCAGGCGGAAGTAACACATCAACAATGTCGTCGATAGTCACCATGCCTAACAGCGCTCCATCGGCATCAACGACAGGGAGGGCGAGGAGGTTGTACTTTGATATAAGTTCAGCTACGTCCTGCTCATTTGTATCGGGTGAAACGGTCTTTACTTTTGTCTCCATGATCTCGGACAGGCGCACATTGGGAGACTGAATAATCAGATCTCTCAACGAAGCAACGCCTATAAGTTTTTCATCTGTTACAACGTAGATGTAATAAACCGATTCTACATTCGGCGAATCTATTCTGAGCTGTTCAATCGCCTCCTGCACTGTCAGTTCAGGAGAATAAGCTATAAACTGGTTTGTCATGAGTCCGCCCGCGGTGTCTTCTTCATGAGCTAACAGTTCCTGGATGTCCTCTGCCTCGTCCTTCTCGATGGATTCAAGCAGTTCCTTTGCCTTGTCAGATTCAAGGTCTGACATCAAGTCTGCGGCCTCATCAGGCGGCATCCTTTCCACAACGTCCGTAGCATGGTCTTTATCAAGGCCCTCTATTATCGCCCTCTTCACATTGGGTTCAAGTTCATGAAGTGCCTCTGCCGCAACGTTGGGATCCAGTCCTTTAAACAACGCCACACCCTGCTCGTGCGGGACCTTGCTGATGATATCGGCTATATCGGAGGGATGAAGGGCTGAGATCATCTGACGGGGGACTATCAGCGATATTGTTGTCAGCCTCGGCTCAAGAGGCTGAATATAGCCCCAGCGTATGAGATTATACGAGAGGGTCTTTCCGAAGATCCTGTAGACGTCCTCGCTCTTTCGCTCTATGCCGATGCGCCTGAGTATCCCCCTTACGCCTACATCAACTGCAACCAGGCAGGCATGACCGTTCATGCCCTCAAGCTTTACATCATTTACCCGAACGACTTTCGCGCCATTTGCGTCAACGATCTGTTTATCGAATATGTCCCGCGCGATGAGGAGATCATCTTCGGAAGGCTCATATGGCTCTACCTTCAACGCATAGATATTTGAAGATATGATGCGCTTGTTGAAGATGCCGACGTGGCCCCATTCAAGGATGTACTGTTTTTTCTTTTTCTCAAGTATGAGCGCGGACACCCTTGGCAAGGGATCGCCCTTGATCACAATGAAATCCTTGACCGACCCCAGTTCTTCCCCCATGGGATCAAGGACAGGCATTTTTATCAATTCACTGATGAAAACTTCACCGAAAAGAGGCATGGAGACTCCCGCAACAAAATCTGTAACCTAACAGCTTATGAAGTATACATAAGGGAAGTAATTTTCGGCAACCATTTCACTCTCACGCACTCCTGTAATATAATTTTTTTGGGAGTTGCCCATGGGCAATAGCGGAAAGGAAGATACAGGAGGCAATCAGGGAGGGTTTGATCGAGGGCCTCGCAGACCGGTCAATGGTCTTGATATTTCCTGTCAAAGGAGTATTATCTAAAATAATACAGCTAACGGGGTCTTGCAATGAAAGTTGAATTATCAAGAAGACAATTCCTGCATTTTGCGATGGTTTCATCTTTTATCTGTGCGTTCCCCGCTTACGGGGAAAGAGACGGTCATAAGCATTTGAAGGACTGCCCGTCAACAGTAGCGGTCTTGCACGATGCTTATAAAGCTGAAATGAACGCCTACGAGCACTACGAGAAGTTCGCCGACAAGGCGTTGGAGGAAAATTATCCCAACGTCGCATACCTGTTCCACGCCCTGTCTGTTTCAGAGGAAATACACGCGGACAATTATAAGGCTGTCCTGGAGTCAGAGGGGGAAAAGGTGCAGGCTGTCCATATTGACGTTCTTATGAAAGATACTAAGGCAAACCTGCATGCTGCCGCAAAAATAGAAATGGAGAAGATCGAGAAAATCTATCCCGGTTTCCTGAAGAAACTGGAAACCGAGTCATATGACAATGCCATCATAAATTGCATGTATTCATGGAAATCCCATCAGCAGCATAAGGACAAAATAAACGAAATACTCAGATACATCAGCATGTTTTCTTCCGCCGTGGTAAGCAGGATTGAAGACCTGAAGCTTAATTTCTATGTATGCAGAGTCTGCGGTTCAACCTTGGATGTGAAGCCTTCGGAGCCGTGTAACATATGTAATAAATCCATGGCAAACTATCAGAGGATCGATAAACCGGACCGGACAGGAGATTAATTGCCGGGGAGAATTATTGAGTACCCTTTGTTCAGGACCTCTATCCTGCCTTTTAAGTTCCTGGTAATGAAAACCTTCTTCTGCGAATCGACTAATATCCCGTCAATGCCCATTGATTCAAGGAGCTTCATCCCCTTTTCTTTGCCGAGAATTAATATGGATGTGTCGGTCCCGTCCGCTATATATCCTTCAGGGGCAACAACGGAGACGCTGATGAGGTCTGATCCTGACGGATAACCTGTGGCCGGATCGATGATGTGGTGATAGCGTTTGCCGTCTTTCATGAAGGACCTCTGATAGTCGCCCGCTGTTGAGATGGCGCTGTCTTTCAGGTTAAGGGTGGCGAAGATGTCCTCCCACGGTTTTTCCGAATCCGGATTTTCAGGACGCGGATTCTGAATGCCCACCTTCCACGCATTTCCGCTTGTGCTCAATCCATAACCTCTTATGTCGCCTGCGATTGCC
Source organism: Nitrospirota bacterium (assembly GCA_016214845.1). NCBI lineage: Bacteria > Pseudomonadati > Nitrospirota > Nitrospirota bacterium. Next base: position 10,159 of record JACRMS010000007.1, read on the forward strand.
ACAAGCGCGGCCTTTATTCCCTTTGTCTTTATTGCTTCGACCGCCTTGTCGGCGGCGTAGCCTTTTGCGATCCCGCCTAAGTCCAGCTCCATGCCTTTCTCTGCAAGATAAATTTCTGATGCAGCGCTGTTCACTGTTACCTTTTTATAATCAACAAGCTTGAGCGCGTTTTTGATCGCGTCTCCGGGCGGCATTGTCGGATTCGCGGGACGGCCTGAGAATTTCCATAGTTTATAAACAGGCGCGATGGTCGGGTCGAATGCCCCGTTAGTTATCTTTGAAACACCAATTGTCTTCTGCATCAAGTCCAGAGTCTCCCTGCTGACAGGAACTGCTTTTATTCCTGCTTCCTTGCTTATCGCGCTGATCTCGCTGTCCGGCTCGAAATTATTAAGAAGCTTATCAAGCTTTTTGATTTCAGCATATCCAGCTTCAATCGCCTCCTTCGCCTTTTCCTCCGATGGACTGACAACCGTAATCGTGCAGTAGGTGTCCATCACAACGCGGCTTTCCTTAAACATTTTGTCCTGCTGGGTGCAACCGGAGAAAGACAGTAGACAGTAGACAGTAGACAGTAGACAGGAAACAGTAGACAGAAGACAGGTAATCCCCGATCGCACTCCTGCATTTTCCGACTTCTGACTTTTGACTTCTGACTTTTGCACTTTCTTCATACAAGTTTTTCTTTCAGGAATTTTCCTGTGTACGATTTCGGGTTTAACGAAACCTGTTCAGGGGTGCCGGTGGCGATTATCCTGCCGCCTTCTTCCCCGCCTTCAGGCCCAAGGTCAATTATATAATCAGCGCTCTTGATAATGTCGAGATTGTGCTCGATGACAATGACGCTGTTTCCGGCGTCCACGAGTTTGTTCAGCACCTCAAGGAGCTTCTGGATATCTACAAAATGCAGCCCTGTTGTGGGCTCGTCCAGAATGTAGAGCGTCTTGCCCGTCGCCTTTTTGCTCAGCTCTCTTGAAAGCTTCACCCTTTGCGCCTCGCCTCCGGAAAGGGTTGTTGCGGACTGTCCAAGCTGGATGTAGCCGAGCCCCACTTTCTCAAGGGTCACGAGTTTATTCCTCAGAGGAGGGACCGATTCAAAAAATTCCAGCGCCTGCGAAGCTGTCATTGTGAGCACGTCGGAAATATTTTTCCCCTTGTATCTTATCTCAAGTGTCTCCTTGTTATATCTTGCCCCTTTGCAGGTCTCGCACGGGACATACAGGTCAGGCAGGAAATGCATCGACACCTTGACAAGCCCGTCGCCTTTGCAGGCCTCGCACCTGCCGCCCGCGACATTGAAGCTGAACCTGCCCGGCTTATAGCCTCTCACCCTTGCGTCAGGGATCTGCGCAAACAGATTCCTGATGAATGAGAATATTCCCGTGTATGTGGCCGGGTTGGAGCGCGGCGTCCTTCCGAGCGGGGCCTGGTCCACATTGATCGCCTTGTCGACCTTTTCAATCCCGTTTATGCCATCGTGCCTTCCGGGAATTTCGCCGGAGGAATACAGCTTCCTTGCAAGCGCCTTGTAAAGGATTTCTAAAATCAAGGTGCTCTTGCCCGAACCGGACACGCCGGTCACGCAGGTGAAAACACCAAGCGGTATGTTCACGTTGATCTTCTTAAGATTAAATTCCTGCGCCTTTTTTATCGTGATAAAGTCCTTTGGTTTTCTCCTGTGTTCAGGGACTGCGATAGAGGCATGTCCGCTGAGGAAGGCGCCGGTAACTGAATCTTTGTTGTTCACGATATCCTGCAAACTGCCTTCCGCTACTATTGCGCCGCCGTGTACGCCCGCGCCCGGGCCCATGTCAATTATGTGGTCCGCTGTCTTCATCGTCTCGTCATCATGTTCAACTACAATGACGGTGTTTCCCATGTCTCTCAGCATACACAGGTTTTCAAGGAGCTTGTCGTTGTCTCTCGGATGCAATCCGATGCTCGGCTCGTCGAATATGTAAAGCACCCCTGTGAGAGAAGAGCCGATCTGGGTCGCGAGCTTGATGCGCTGGGATTCTCCGCTGGAAAGCGTCATCGCGGCCCTGTTCAAAGTCAGATAGCCGAGTCCGACCTTGTCAAGGAAATGCAGCCTTTCCCTTGTTTCTTTTAAGACCTTTGAAGCGATTATCTGCTCTGTATTGGTGAGTTTTAAATTTTCTATAAAAGAGATGGCGTCCTTGATCGGTTTGGCAGATAATTCTCCGATGTTGAGATTATTGATCGTTACGGACAGAGACTCTTTCCTGAGCCTGTATCCGTTACAGGCAGGACACGGCTTAAGCCTGCTGACGTCCTCTTCATCTTCTTCGCTCACATTTTTAAAGCCGAGCCCCCTGCACTTTGGACACGCGCCGTAAGGGCTGTTGAAGGAGAAAAATCTCGGGACGATCTCAGGATAATTTATGCCGCATTTTGAACAGGCCAGCTTAGTGCTGAAGAAAAGGTCTTTGCTTTCATCAATGATGTTGATCGTTACAACATCGGTCAGGCCCGTGGCAGCCGTGATGGCTTTTGAAATGTGTTTATCAACGCCGGCCTTTACAATGAGGCGGTCAATGACAATATCGATATTGTGCCTTTTATGCTTGTTAAGTTTTATCTCCTTCGTGATATCCACCATCTCTCCGTCGATCCTTGCGCGTATAAAGCCCTTCCGCTTTGCATCCTGCAATTCTTTTTTGTATTCGCCCTTCCTGCCGATCACGATCGGCGAGAGCACCTGAATGCGCGTGCCCTCAGGCAAGGCGGTTATTAATTTCATGATCTGCTGCGCGCCCTGTTCCGCGATAGGGCTTCCGCACTGATAGCATTTCAGTTTCCCTATCCTTGTGTACGCGACCCTGAGGTAGTCGTATATCTCGGTGATCGTGCCGACAGTGGAGCGCAGGTTCCTTGTGGTCGTCTTCTGTTCAATGGCGATGGCCGGGGAAAGACCCTCGATGGAATCCACGTCGGGTTTTTGCAGTTGATCGAGGAACTGTCTCGCGTACGCGGAAAGGCTTTCAACATACCGCCTCTGCCCTTCCGCATAAATCGTGTCGAAGGCAAGGGACGACTTGCCGGAGCCTGAGGGCCCTGTGATGACTGTGAAACTGTCGCGCGGGATCTTTACGTTTATATTTTTGAGATTGTGTACCCTTGCGCCTTTAATGACAATACTGTCAAGCATAAAAATCTTTTCCTTCTGAAGCGAGAACTTTTTACTATAACTCATAGCATAAAGATGATTCAAACAGCGCCGCCGGTATATAAAGTTAGGCCGAAAATATTCCGATAATATAATCGCGGCTTCATTCCTCCGGAGCAAAAGCAAAAAAATCTTGACATTTATTAACTACTATGGTAGTTAATAGTCCATGCAGATTGCGGTCTCTAAGCTAAAACAGCTCGGATTTTCTGAATACGAGGCAAAGGCATACGCAATCCTCGTAAATGAAAATCCTTTGACTGCCTATGAAATAGCAAAGAATACCGGCATCCCCTCCTCAAAGATCTACGAAGTTATTAGAAAGCTCGAATTCAGGCATATGATTCAGCCCATTCACGGTGAGCGTTCAAAGATGTTTGTTCCCATTCCGCCTGACGAGTTCGTCCAGAATTTCAGGTCCTCTGTTGAGGACAACCTTCATGCCGTCAGAAATGAATTGAAAGCTGCCAGGAGCATAATGGACACAAGCTACACCTGGCATATCAAAGACCATGATACCCTCGTCCTCAAGGCAAAGAGGATGATAAATACCGCGCAGGAAACGCTTTTGCTTTTAACGTGGCAGGAGGAAGTGAAGGACTTTCTGGATGCGCTTCAAAACGCGGGGCAGCGGGGCGTAAAGATCGCGGTCATACATTACGGGGCGACCAACATAAAGATCAGACAGCTCTATGTCCATCCCATAGAAGAAACCATTTATGCGGAAAGAGGGATAAGGGGGTTCACCCTCGTGGCAGATTCAAGGGAGGCAATCAACGGAAGGATCGATGACAAAAAGACAGAGGCCATATGGAGCATGAACGAAGGGTTCGTCAGCATGGCGGAAGATTATATCAGGCACGACATATACCTTATGAAAACCATAAAGAGGTTTGACCCTCTGCTGAGGAAAAAGTTCGGCGAGAGATATGAGAAACTCCGCGATGTCTTTAATGATGAGGCGTTGTAGTTTTGCAATAGCTATGACGGGATACAGTCTTTTCACTCATTCTCGACGGACATCCCTGTCCGTCTCCGAGGTTTTTGCCTGTCCAGACTTCCAGTCTGAACTTGACGGCAAAAAAATCCGTTCAAAGACTGTATCCCGTCATAACCAATTATAATCCCATAGACTAAAAGAGAATTAATGATATATTATTAACGGCAATCGGACTTTATTATGGAGGTTTTTTGAAAGACATAAACATCGCTTCACTTGTAAAACCCAATGTCCGTTCACTCCGCGCTTATCAGGCGGAAGAGGTCCCCTGCAAGGTGAAGCTGGATGCCAATGAAAGCCCGTATTCAGCGCTGAGCGCCGGGCGGTCGTTCAGGAAAAATTTACAGACCCTGAACCGCTACCCTGACCCTGAGGCAAAAAAACTGAGAGGTTTGATTGCGAAGGAGTTCAGGGTCAAGCCTGAAAATGTCCTTCACGGCAACGGCTCCGACGAGCTTATCTATTACCTGATCACAACATTCGGCGGGCCGGTGCTGTATCCTGTCCCGACATTTTCAATGTACGGGATCATTTCGCAGGCGCTCGGCGAAGGGAAGATCGAGATACCGCTTGATGATAAATTCGATCTCAACACAAATGCGTTCCTCGATGTCGTAAAAAAGAAAAAACCGAAATTGATCTTTCTCAGCTCCCCGAACAACCCGACAGGCAACAACTTCTCGATAGATAGAATTTCAAAAATAATTGAATCTGCCTCGTCACCCGTCACCCGTCACCCGTCACTCGTTGTTGTTGACGAGGCGTACCAGGCATTTTCAGGCAAAAAGAGTTTCCTGCCTTTGCTGAAAAAATATAAGAACCTTGCCGTCCTGAAAACACTGAGCAAGATCGGCCTTGCTGCCTTGCGCACCGGTTTCCTGATCGCGGATGCGGAAATCATAAACGAGGTGAACAAGGTGCGGCTCCCGTTTAACGTCAATTCGCTTTCACAGGCGGTAGCGATTGAGGCATTGAAGAATAAAAAGCAGATGCGCTCTTACATTTCATCCATTGTTTCCGAAAGGAAGAGGCTTGTTGATGAGATGAGGAAAATAGAAGGGGTCAAACCATATCCATCCGATGCGAATTTTATTTTATTTAAAGTTGCTGACGCTGATGCGATACACAAGGGTTTGCTGAAACGGGGCATCCTTGTCAGGAACATGACCGGCGCGGTAAAAGATTGTTTGAGAGTGACAGTGGGGACGCCGAAAGAGAATGAGTTTTTTTTAAAGAATTTAAAGCGTTCATTATGATGAAATTATTTACGTCATTCCCGCAGTCTGTTGAGCGGGAATCCAGAGTGTTTCCAGAATGACGCCCACCGAACTTATATAGGAGGACTGTATGGCACGAAAAGCAGCGGTTGCAAGAAAGACAAAAGAGACTGACATAAAACTGGGCATCAACCTTGATGGCAAAGGTGATTACAAGATCAACACCTCGATACCTTTTGTTGACCATATGCTGAGCCTTATGGCAAAGCACGGGCATATAGACTTGACCTTAGAGGCGAGGGGAGACATAGAGGTTGATTACCATCATCTTGTGGAAGACGTCGGCATCGTATTGGGAGAAGCGATCAAAAAGGCGCTCGGTGAAAAGCTGAGGATAAGAAGATACGGCGAGACAGTTACCCCGATGGACGAGAGCCTTGCCCAGGTGGTCATCGACCTCAGCGGACGCCCGTACCTTGTCTATAAAGTGAGACTTCCCAAGGGCAACGAGCTGATCCAGAATCTCGGGGTGTCTCTCTTTGAGGATTTCTTCAGGGCGCTGTCAAACAACGCGGGGATGAACCTGCATATTAACCTGCATTACGGCCGGGACCCGCACCATATCCTGGAGGCGATCTTCAAAGGCTTCGGCAGGGCGCTGCGTGAGGCCTCTGAGATCCATCCACGGGCCAAGGGCGTCCCCTCTACAAAAGGAACGCTTTAGCTATAAATTTTTCTTAATCAGGCATTCTGAAATTTTTCTGGATTATTGCCGGGAAATCTGATAAGTTTAGGACATGCTTAAGCATATTCCGCTTGCAATTTCGATCATAGCAGTTGCAGCACTTGCCTTAAGCAGCGCTCCTGTCTCTTACGCGATGGATTCGGAAGGATGCCTTACCTGCCATCAATATCCGGGCCTTGTAAAGTTTGAGAGACCCGACCATGTCAAGGTCCTTCACATTGACGAGGAAAAATACATCACCTCGCCCCACGGTAAAGTTGACTGCAAAGACTGCCACACAAAAACACAGCAGGTGCCGCACACCGGGAAGACCGAGGTGGACTGCGCAACAAAGTGTCATCTTAAAGATAAAGAGAAGGTCCTGGCTATTGGTCCCGCTGAGTTGAGCAAATACCATGAGAAGGAAAAATTCGCCATTATACGCCTTGACGATCAATCGTCCTGCAGGGTCTGTCATCCCCTTTATCCGCACAGCCAGAATAATAAGGTGCGCGCGTTTGTGAATATGCATACCGGCTATACTCTGTGCGAGGTGTGCCACCTGAAGAAAGAAGGCTTGAAGGATTTAACTTATGACTGGAAAGAGCCGGACCCTTTTGAGTTTACCGGAGAGCCGTACGGCACTCACAAGCAGCTTGAGATAACAGGGCCGGAGAGATCAAACGAGGACGAAAGCCTTATATCAAAGATGCTGAAGATATTTTCCCCTGACGAGAAGAAACCCGCGGCAATGAAGAAGACGCAGTATTTAATATCAAGGATAGCAGTCTTCTCAACAGCGTCGGGAGAGAAGAAATTATTGATGAATACCACCGACAACGAGAAGGCAAAAGAGTTTCTGGCAAAAGAGAAACAACTGATCGCAGCCGACAGGGATAAAGAATTAAAATTCTTTCACCGGGACATAGCGAGGAAGGAGATCAGCGTGGCCTGTAACGACTGCCATTCCCCCAACGGCATACTGGATTTCAAAAAGATCGGATTCAATGAAAAGAAGACTAAAGACCTGCAGTACCTGAATATAAAAAGCCTGATAACAAAATACGATACCTTCTACCTCCCGAACCTGTTCGGGCACTAACTGCCGACACCTTAAGCTTCTGCCCTTTTACGCTTCCGCTCTTTTGCACTTTCCAAGTATCTTCGTCCTGCTAAAAGCGTCCCGCCTGTGATAAAGAGAATAGAGCTGATTGGCTCAGGTGCAACAGGTGGTGCGGCCAGCGCATCTCCAGGACGCACGGCAAGAGCAAAGCTGAAGGCGTCCTTCCATTCTCTATCCTGTCTGCCGGTCTTGGTATTGAAGTCCCATGCTTGGTCTGTATATAATGCATCCTCCGTACCCGACCAGTAGTAGCCCGGCTGCAATTCCCGAAAGTTACCTCTGTTTGTTAGGCAATACTGCTCTCCCATGCTGCAGCCAGTTGGATTTCCGGATGTGTCGTACCATCCCTTATTCCCAAGCTCAATATAAAACAAATGTCCCATCTCGTTTGCGGTACAGTTAAAACCAGCGCAAGGGCTTGTCCCATCATGGTTCAGGGCAGTTGGTAGTCTCCAGTCGTCAAAAATAATGTCGCCGAAATTCACTGTCAGTGCAGATGCCCATTTTATCTGATCCTGCCATTTATTTTGGGAGTTCGTATAATCGTACCACGTAATATTAAGGTCGCTGTCATAGATTAGCCTATTGCCGAGTGTGTCCGTACCGCGGACGATTAATTCGGCATGAACTGTATGAACCAAAAATAGAACGACCCAGCATATAACTAAACTTAATATTTCCCACTTTTTCATTATTACGTCCCCTTTCATATTTTGTCACACACTGAAGGATCACCTGTATTTACAAAAGCAATTTTTCATCCAGACAATAACCTATTGATTTTATTGCAACTCATCTCTAACATAGCTTGCTTTGCATATGGGCATGTTGTAACATTCAGTCCTATCATAAGGATTAACCATTAAGGTTTGTCTAACATAGCTTGCTTTGCATATGGGCATGTTGTAACAGCCATGTGTCACGGCACAGTTGTAAATTATGATAGCCCGGGGAGGGTTATGACGTCCGGAACTTCCTCAGTCTCAGCGCATTTGTCACAACAGTGACTGAAGACATGCCCATTGCGGCTGCTGCGAAGATGGGATTTAAGAGTATGCCGAAGAAAGGGAAGAGCGCGCCAGCCGCAACCGGGATCAGGATGGTATTGTAGGCAAAGGCCCAGAAGAGGTTCTGTTTAATATTTTTGATCGTGGCCCTCGAAAGAGATATTGAAGTAACAACCCCCATCAAGTCACCGCCTATCAGGGTAATGTCGGATGCCTCCATCGCGACGTCAGTGCCTGTGCCGATGGCGATGCCGACGTCAGCCTGGGCAAGGGCAGGGGCGTCGTTTATTCCGTCGCCGACCATTGCAACGACCTTGCCTTCATCCTGAAGCTGTTTTACATTTTTCGCCTTGTCTTCAGGCAGGACTTCGGCAAACACCCTGTCTATCCCGGCCTGCCGAGCGATCGCCTCCGCGGTTTTTTTATTATCTCCCGTTATCATCACAACTTCTATGCCGAGGTCATGAAGGGACCTTATCGCATCCACGGAATTCTCTTTCATTGTATCCGCTACAGCAATGATGCCAGCCGCAATCCCGTCTGCAGCCACATACATCGGGGTCTTTCCTTCGCAGGACAATTGTTCGGCCTTATCAGCAAGGCCGCCGATTTTTATGCCTTCGTCCTCCATGAAATTCGCGTTGCCAAGAAGGACATCCCTTCCGCCTATCTTTGCCTTTATTCCATGGCCCGGCACTGCCTGAAAATCCTCAGGGTCTTTTAATTCAAGCGCCTTCTCCTTTGCCTTGTTCACAATGGATTCCCCAAGCGGATGCTCCGAATTCTTCTCAGCGGATGCCGCAAGCATAAGGATTTCTTCTTCACTGACCCCTGACCCCTGACCCCCGACCCCTGCTATGTCCGTTACTTCCGGTTTGCCTTTTGTGAGGGTGCCTGTCTTGTCAAATACTATGGCATTTATTTTGTGCGCTGTCTCAAGCGCCTCTCCTCCGCGTATTAAAATCCCGTTCTCAGCGCCTTTGCCTGTGCCGACCATGATGGACGTCGGGGTCGCAAGCCCTAACGCGCAGGGACACGCGATTATCAGGACCGCGATGAAGTTCAGCAGCGCGTAAGTGAAAGAAGGCTCAGGCCCGAAAAAATACCAGATGATGAAGGTCACTGTTGCTATAGCCATGACAACTGGGACGAATACCGAGGCGATCTTATCGGCAAGGCGCGCTATCGGGGGCTTTGAACCCTGCGCCTCCTGCACCATGTTTATTATCTGCGAAAGCATGGAATCCCTGCCCACGTTCGTAGCCTCAAATTTAAATGAGCCGGTCTTGTTTATCGTAGCGCCGATCACCCTGTCGCCTGATCTTTTCTCAACGGGGATGGACTCGCCTGATATCATGGATTCATCCACTGCCGAATAACCATCTTTCACTACTCCGTCCACCGGGATTTTTTCACCTGGTCTGACAATAACAATGTCCCCTATCTCAACATCTTCCACAGGGATTTCGATTTCTTCTCCTTCAGCCCTTTGCCCTTTGCCCTCTGCCCCCTGCCTTATTATCCTTGCTGTCTTTGCCTGAAGCCCCATGAGCTTCTTTATCGCCTCCGAGGTGTGACCTTTTGCGCGCGCCTCAAGCAGCCTGCCGAGAAGTATGAGGACAATGATGGCTGCCGATGTGTCGAAATAGGCCTCCGCTGTATAGCCCTTTATCTCAAAGACCGACGGGAAGAATGTCGCGGTCACACTGTAAATGTAAGCAGCCGAAGTCCCTACCGCGATCAGCGTGTTCATGTTGGTCGTCCTGTGGCGCGCCGCGGAAATCGCGCCTGTATAGAACTGCCACCCCACCCAGAATTGTATGGGCGTTGCGATTATGAACTGTATGAAAAAATTAACGTGCATCGGTATCCTGTTGATCACGGGAATGCTCGCCATCTGTGAAAACATGAGCAGTAAGAGCGGAACGGCCAGCGCGGCCCCGGTGATGAATTTCAGCCTGAGCTTTTTGTATGCCCTTTCCCGCTCCTGTTTCTCCTTCTCAACAACATCCTCACCCTTTTCAATTTCGATAATGTCATATCCCGCGTCCCTTATTACTTTTTTGAATTCGCGTATCCCTGCCTGCGCGGGCACATATTCAATAGTGGCTTTTTCAGTTGCGAAGTTTACAGATGCGGAGAGGACCCCGTTTAAAGAAGACAGCGCGTTATGCACCCTTGCGACGCAGGCAGCGCATGTCATGCCTTTTATCGGGAGCGTGATCTTTGAGACTGAAACACCGTACCCGATGTCTTTTATGGTGTTGATGAATTCATCGACGGACGTTTCAGCGGGATTGAAATGGATGGTTGCCTTTTCCGCGGCGAGGTTGACGGCGGCGGCTTCAACGCCTTTGATCTTTGAAAGAGCGGTCTGCACCCTTGCGGAACAGGCGGCGCATGACATACCTGTCACCGGCAGGTCAATCCTTCTTTTATCGGCTATCGTTTCTTTTCTCTCAGAGTCCATTACCTGTTTTCCTTTTTTTGTAAATATATTATTCCACCTTTCATCTTATCTTACAAGAAGGCGGTTTGCGGTTCTCTTTAGTTTGCGATAAGATTAATTTCAACAGGTATCGCGGCATGAAAACCCAGCTTGTTTTAAATCATATCAAAACAAAAAGTCTCCCCTTTTTCATTGGCGCGTTGGCAGGCTATGCTGTTGTTCATCCATACACTATGCTCGTCTATTCTTTAACAGGTTTTGCACACAGCGGAATGCATCTGAAAGATATATTCTTTTCTTTTGACAGGGAGATGCTGCCGATGGGTGTTGCCTTTACGGTCCTTGGCGGATTTATTGGTATTTTGATTGCTGTTGTTATAGAAAAACAGAGGCAGTTATACACTGTCATCTTCGAAAATGAAAAGAAAAAGATCACCCTGTCACACTATCTCCTTAATGCCAATATGGTGATCGGGGGCATGGTCCGGCGCTGTCAACGAATTCAGACAAATGAGGATTCCCAATGTTCTTTAGAAGCCATAGCTGAGCAGGCGAAAAAAATTGACGCGGTCATAAGCGCCCTGAAGAGACTCACCGAAATAAAGACGGCGAAATACACGGCTGAAGGCCATGCACTTATGATAGATATTTCAAAAGAGATCGAGGAGCTGTTGGCCGGGGACAGCGCAAAGAGAGATGATGGAAAGTCATCTGCGAGACTGTCTCACTAACTGTGTAAGTTCAATTTTCACTGTATCCTATCCTCAAACAATATAGCGATCTGAGAATAGACTTGAGACCATCCTCTGAGAGGCATGGTCCATTTTTTATCGAGTTCCAGTGCTGCCATATA